>JABSOG010000302.1 GCA_013216025.1 Algicola sp.
CACCTCAAATGGATGGGCCGCTTCATTGGCCGTATACATCTGGTTGGTCAAACCAAGTCCTTTGAAGACCGCCCTCACATCGGCCCTGAAGAATATCTGCACGAAGCCACCCAAACCATTAGAAACAGCGGATTTATTCCTGTCCATTTAGAAACGCCTTTTAATACCATTCTCGATTTTGTTGTCGACAAAGCTCAAGAACAGTTTTTTGTCACCGATCACATTCGCCTACACGGTGACTGTCACCCGGGCAATATCTTGTGGACCGATGCAGGCCCACACTTTGTTGATCTCGACGATGCCAGAATGGGCCCTGCTATTCAGGACATTTGGATGATGTTATCAGGCGATCGCAACAACCGACTGTTACAGCTTGACACCCTGATCAGCGGTTACGAAGAATTTTGCGAAATCGACCATGCCCAATTTGTACTGATAGAACCGCTACGAGCCATGCGAATGGTCAACTACATGGCCTGGCTGGCCAAACGCTGGGAAGATCCGGCGTTTCCACGCAACTTTTCGTGGTTTGCCGAAGACAAGTATTGGGAGCAGCAAATTCTCTCACTTAAAGAGCAACTGTCGGCACTCAACGAAGCGCCATTAACATTAAAACCGGGTTTTCAAGCTGATTCAGAGTTGATTCAGATAGACTAGATTATTATCAATACCGCTCATCGCAAAGACAAATGGTGCCGCACACGGGTTTTTATCCACTTAAAACCTGTGTTAGACTTGCTCGGTAATCAATCTTTACATTTTGTCCATTTACAAAATGGCAATAATTATTAACCATGTAACGCTAACTATAAATCCAATGCGTTCATAAACTTGTAACTGGAATCACCTATCATGAAAAAATTTGCAGTCCTATTTATCACCTTGCTATTCAGCTCAATGGTTTCGGCCATTCCGTTACGATTCGAAGAAGGCAAACACTATCAAGTGGTCAACAAAGTTGCCGATACCAACCCCAATGTGACCGAGTACTTTTCGTTTTACTGCCAGCATTGCTTTAAGTTTGAACGCATCGTAGAGCAAATCGAAAAATCTATGCCAAAAGGCGCGCAATTCAAAAAAAGCCACGTTGACTTTATGCGTAATGCCTCACCTGCTACGCAACAATCTTTGTCAAGAGCCTTGGTTGTAGGCGAAAAAATGGGCATTGGCCATAAAATCACCGCCGCCATTTTCAAACAAATTCATGTCGATATAAAACCATTCAAAAGTGAAGCTGATATCAAAGCCTTGTTTGCGGCAAACGGTGCCGATGTGGACAAATACAGCAAACTGATGAAAAGCTTCGGCGTCAAAGGCGCAGCCAACAAAATGAAGAAAGATCAGGACAGTTTGTCTAGTCGTCAGATCCTCGATAGCGTACCGATGCTTATCGTCAACAACAAATTCAAAATTAACTCAAGAGAAATTCGTTCTCTTGACGATTACAACGCGTTGATTGTATTTTTACTGGCAATGGAATAATTTCGCCTCTAACGCGCTTTGCCTAAGCAAGGCGCGTCTATTTTTGACACGTCCCTTCCCCAACTTATTGTAAAACCATGCAAAAAATTCTTATCAGCGGCTGTCTTGTCGGCGAACTCGTGCGTTTTGATGGCAAAAGCAAGGCCATGACCCACCCCATTATTATCGGCTGGTTCAATGAAGGTCGCTTGCTTAGTGTCTGCCCCGAGGTCACTGGTGGGCTACCAATACCCCGCCCCGCAGCCGAGTTGCAACCCAATGGCATAGTTATCACCAACATTGGTGCTGATGTCACTAAAGCCTTTGAGAAAGGGGCCAATATTGCGCTAGATTTATGCCGTAAGCATCAAATCAAAATGGCCATTTTAAAACAATCCAGCCCATCGTGTGGCAGCAAACAGGTTTATGACGGGTCGTTCAGTGGTATTAAAATCGCCGGAGAAGGCTTAACCTGCCAATTACTCAGGCAACACGGTATCGCGGTTTTTTGTGAAGAAACATTGGAAGAAGCGGTGCGGTTTTTTGATACCAATGAGATTAATTAACTGGTCTAATTTTGGGCAGATAAAATAAGCAGTAGCAAGGCATTAATCTTGTCACTAGTTACACTAATGACAAGATTAATAACGCAGCTAATGCTTATTTTAGCCAGCAAAATAACCAGTAAATTAATGGATTTGGTATAAACCAGCCATTCTTAAAATCCGCTAATTGACGTATAATGTTTGCGGACTCGACCCGCACCGCGCCTCAAAATCCCCCTTTTTTATCTTAGACACAACATTTTTTACCAGCACATTTTAATGGACACCGTATTTTTGAACACCAACCCTTTGAAAAAAAGCAACAAATCCGAAAGCCGGGCTATCATTACTCTGGCCATACCCACCATCATCGCCCAACTGGCTCAGGCAGGTCTGGGGGTAATCGACACCATAATGGCCGGGCATCACAGCGCCGAAGCGTTAGCCGCCATAGCCCTTGGTACCAACCTGTTCAACCCGGTGATCGTCTTTGTCATCGGCATTATGTTGGTGCTCAATCCCATGTCTGCCCAACTCAACGGCAAAAAATCCTGGGGTGACATACGGGCACTGCTTCATAACGGCATTATGCTGTCGTTGTTACTGGTGATCCCCAGCTTTATTATCTTGCGCAGTTTCGAACCCTTATTGTATCTGCTGGGTATCGACGCCAGCGTGATCGCGGTGGCTCAAGGCTATCTCGAGGCCCTTAGTTGGGGTTTGCCCGGATTGTATTTGTTTTTTGCCCTGCGCTTCATCAACGAAGGACTATTTAGCAACAAAATTGTCATGTACGTTGCCCTCAGCGCCTTGCCGTTGAATGTTTTGGTGAATTACTGGTTCATGTATGGTGGACTGGGTCTGGCCCCCATGGGCGCAGTCGGTGTTGGCTGGGCAACAGATGTGGCCTATTTATATATGTTTGTGATACTACTGGTCTTTACCGCCAAAACCTCGCGTTATGATCACATTGGATTTTTTAAACATTGGCCCAAGCCCGATGTCAAAACTGTCAAAGAAATGCTCAAACTGGGCCTGCCCATGGGTTTGTCTATCGGACTAGAGATCATGTTGTTTGCCGCCGTAGGATTAATGGTCGGCTCATATGGTATTGCCCAAATGGCCGGTCATCAGATAGCCATCAATATCTCTTCACTCGGTTATATGATCCCGCTGGGGTTATCCTTTGCCCTGACCGCCCGAGTCGGCTTTCATATTGGCACAGGCAATCCAGAGCAAGCCAAACGCTCGGGTTACCTCGGCATTGGCATGTCTTTTTTTATCATGTCGTTCAACGCCGTGTTGCTCATTAGCTTTCCAACGGTGTTCGCTTCACTATACAGCGAAGATAAAGCCGTATTGGCGGTAGCAACACAACTACTGTTTTTTGCCGGCCTATTCCAACTTTCTGATGGTGCCCAAGTCACCGCTATGGGGGCTTTGAGGGGTATCAAAGACACTAAGATCCCGATGTATATCAGCGCTTTTGCTTACTGGGTTATTGGCTTTCCCGCAGGTTACTGGATGGCAGAATATCAGGGTTACGGCATCAGAGGTTATTGGATGTCGATGATCTTTGGTTTGTCAGTCGCTGCCGTGATGCTGATTATGCGGTTTGTAAAACTGAGTAACTTAAAGGGCCAAGGACAACAAGACAAACACGATACTGTGGTTGATGCGCCCTAAAGCAATTGATTGTTACAATTGTGTAAAACATCGCTATCAACTGTTGTGTTAGCCTCTATCAATCGTCAATGCAACCAACAATGGAGTTAAATATGAAAAGAATCGCGCTATTTTTTGTCACCCTCTTGCTATCCCTTAGCCTGAGTATGGGCCTTAGCCTCAATGCTTATGCAGCCCCGAAATTCGTCGAGGGGGAGCATTATCGGGTGTTTAGCAATGCTGGCAGCACCAAACCGGTTGTCACCGAGTACTTTTCGTTTTATTGCCCTCATTGTTACCGTTTTGAAGGTGCCATTAAGCAAATAAAAAAAGACTTGCCGGCGGGCGTTAAATTCCAAAAAAATCACGTCGATACCACCCGCCTTGGGCCTGCCGATATGCAAAAATCATTGTCTTTAGCCTTAGCTGTTATCGACAAAATGAAACTGGGCCAAAAGTTGACCACCGCTATCTTCGAATACATGCACAAAGGTAAAGACAAAAAGAAATTCAAAACCGTTGCAGACATTCGCCAGTTGTTTGTTGCCAACGGTGTAGACGGCAAGGCTTTTGACAAGGCAATGAAAAATTTCAGCGTTAAAATCGCAGCCAAAAGAATGGCCAAAGGCTGGCTGGACCTGCCCAGCGACATCCGTCAAATTGGTGTGCCGAGCATTACCGTCAATGACAAATACTGGATAAACGCCAAAAAGCTCAATGGCAAAGCAGATTACAAAGCCATCATCGAATATTTGACTGCCCTGTAGGAACGAGCTCCAGCTCGTGATGAACTGCCTAAATATCGCGAGCTGGAGCCTAGATATCGCGAGCTAGAGCTCGTTCCTACGCAATACATCACAACAGAAGCCTAAAATTGAGCTCTCATTCCCTTATACAACATCAGCTTAACCGCAAATATCCTCACTCTGAAGATTCTAATATACCCAGTTTTAGACTATATTAAATAGCAGCGTTCCACTGAACTTTTGAGGTCCCCGTGGCAAAACATTTATTAGTAGTTGAAGACAGCAACCATGTCGCCAAGGTCATAGAACACATCGCCACCACACTGGGTTACCAAGTAACCGTTGCAGCCACCTTTGCTGAGGTTAAAACCTTGTTGGCCAAAGAGCATGACTTTTTTTTGGCCACCATAGATTATCGGCTGCCCGATGCCCCAGACGGCGAAGTCATTCCGTATGTGTTGCAACATCAAATCCCCGGTATCGTGATGACTGGCCGCATGGATGACAAAACCCGCAGCAAAATTCTCAACCTGCCGGTAGTCGATTACATCACCAAAGAAAATACCCAAGCTTATCATTACCTGTTGCGTATCTTGAAATACCAACTCACCAACCGCAAGATTGGCGTATTGGTGGTCGATGACTCGTTAACCGCCCGCAATCAGATGATGCAATTGCTCAGACGTCGCAACTTCAAAGTCATCGGTGTGCCAGACGGCACCAAGGCACTGGAAGCTCTCAAAGAGCACAAGTCGATAAAAATGGTGATCACCGATCAGGAAATGCCGGGCATGGATGGCATCGAATTGGTCCACAAAATCCGTAAAGATCACACCAAAAACGAGTTAATTATCATTGGTGTATCCGGTGCCGACAGGGGTTATCAATCGGCCCGCTTTATCAAAAATGGCGCAGACGATTTTTTGCGTAAACCCTTCTGTCCAGAAGAGTTTTATTGTCGCGTGATGCAAAATATCGAGAAACTGACCCACCTCGAAGAAATTCAAAAAGCCGCCGACACCGACTACCTCACTGAATTATTTAACCGCCGTTACTTTTTCACCCATGCGGCAAAAATATTGAAAAAAGCGGTAAAAACCAAGCAATTATATGTGTTGATCATGCTCGATTTGGATCATTTTAAGAACGTCAACGACACCCATGGCCATGATGTCGGTGATGTGGTGCTGGTGGAGTTTGCAAAACTGATGATGCAACATTTTCCAGAAGACTTGGTGGCCCGCTTAGGCGGTGAAGAGTTTTCGATATTGTTAAAAGGCGATGACGTGGAGTTGCTGGAATGCCAGTTAAACATTTTCAGAGAAGCAATAGCCGAGCTTACAATCACCACCAAAGAGACCAGCTTTAACTTCACCGCCAGCATGGGCGGCGTAACAGTTGACCCTACCCAGCCCCTTGAGGCGCAAATGAGCAAAGCCGATGAGGGCTTGTATCAGGCCAAGGATACTGGGCGGAATAAATTGGTCATGATGTGAGGTTTTGGTCTGTGGGAGACTGACGGCATGTGCGCTGGAATCGAGCAAAACCAGGCCAAAACCTTGTCGAGTATTTTTTTAATTAAACTCGCGCAATAGTGACAAAAAGACAATAAAAAAGAGCAATAAAATAACTAATATTGCTCTTGATAATGGGTGTTCACTGAATTAACTATTCAGACAAGCACGAAACATCGAATAGCACTGACCTTTTGAATACATTTGGTCATAGAAACAATCACCAAGTTCCTTCTGACAGTTATTGCCGGCAGCAGCACTAACTGTACTGACAGAGCCCATACCGATACCTACGCCGAGTAAAACCATTAATAATTTTTTTTTCATCATGAGGGTATTCCAACTATTTGTTTTGTTTGTGTTTTTTATTGTTTTTGCACCAAAGTGCCAGTGCATATTACTTGCTTCCATTTGATTGTAAAGGTATTTTTGTTCCTAACCAGAAGTAAAATAGGTGCAAGTCATTTGTTCAATATACAAGTGTTTCATGCCTCGGAAATTGCTCCTGTCATTGCTCTACCATAATAAATCCATCGGCAATAACTCCATGCATTGCTCTAATAAGCACATCCGTGTGCAAATGTATTTGTGGGTGTTAAGATCTTTTGACTTTGCTCGTAATACCAATGACATTAATTAACTGGTCTGATTTTGGGCAGGAAAAATAAGCAGTAGCAAGGCATTAATCGCCGCCATTAGTCACTCTAATGGCAAGATTAATAACGAAGCTAATGCTTATTTTAACCAGCAAAATGACCAATTAATTAATGGATTTGGTATAAGGCCCCTAAACCCGCTCAAACACAGTAGCAATACCCTGACCTAAACCAATACACATGGTCGCCAGACCAAACTCTGCATCTTTGGCTTCCATCAAGTTAATCAACGTAGTTGAGATACGCGTACCTGAACAACCTAGTGGGTGGCCCAGTGCAATCGCACCACCGTTGAGGTTCACTTTGTCATCAACCACATCCATCAAACCTAGGTCTTTAACCACCGGCAATGACTGCGCAGCAAACGCTTCGTTCAGTTCAATCACGCCCATGTCACCAATCGACAATCCAGCGGCTTTCAATGCCTTTTTAGACGCAGGCACCGGGCCATAACCCATGATAGACGGATCACAACCGGCGATGCCCATAGACTTAATTCTGGCTCGAATGGTTAGGCCCAGTGTTTTGGCTTTTTCTTCTTCCATCACCAACATCGCCGAAGCGCCGTCAGCAAGAGCTGAAGATGTACCTGCGGTCACCGTGCCGTTGGCCGGATCAAATACCGGACGCAGCGCAGCCAAACCTTCAACCGTGGTTTCAGGGCGAATAACTTCATCGACACTAATCGAGCGCAAAATACCGTCGACGTCATGACCTTGTGTGGCCATAATTTCGTTGGCAAAGCGCCCTTCTAAAGTCGCTTGATGGGCCAGTCGATGCGAACGGGCACCAAACTCATCTTGTGCCTGACGGCTAATGCCATGCATTTTGGCCAGCATTTCAGCGGTTAAACCCATCATTCCAGCGGCTTTAGCCACCGACTTTGACATGCCCGGATGAAAATCGACACCATGAGTCATCGGCACATGGCCCATGTGCTCTACACCACCAATCAGGTAACAATCACCCATGCCGGTTTGAATGCTTTTGGTTGCATCGTGCAAAGCCTGCATTGACGAACCACATAAGCGGTTAACAGTGTATGCCGGTACACTGTGCGGCAAACCACCCAGTAAAGCGGCGTTACGAGCAACATTAAAGCCCTGCTCTAACGTCTGCTGAACACAGCCCCAAATTACATCGTCAATTTCAGCCGGATCCAATGCAGGATTACGTTTCAACAGTGAAGCCATTAAATGGCCTGACAATTCTTCGGCGCGAACATGACGGAAAATGCCCGCCTTTGAGCGGCCCATCGGGGTTCGGATACAATCTACAATTACAGCGTTTTTCATTATCTAATCTCCCTCAATTCATGCCTGGTAAAATGAACCGCCAGCGGCAGCCATTTCACGGGTTTTATCGGTTACTTGGTACATTTCGCCCAAATGCGCGAACTTGTCGGCCATTTCAACGAAATTAGCCACGCCCATGGTATCAACATAACGCAGTACACCACCTCTGAACGGTGGGAAACCCAAACCGTAAACCAAGCCCATGTCGGCCTCAGCAGCTGAGCCAATAATGCCCTCTTCTAAACAACGAATGGTTTCGTTGATCATTGGCACCATACAACGGGCGATGATATCTTCCGACGTAAAGTCTTGCTTGTCGGCGCTGATGGCTGCCAGCATTTCAATCGCTTTAGGGTCGACATCTTGCTTTGGTTTGCCTTTTCTATCGATGCTGTAGCTGTAGAAACCACTGCCATTTTTCTGGCCATATCGGTTATTTTTGAACAACAGCTCAATCGGGTCATTATCGATTTTAGCCATGCGGGTTGGGTAGCCAGCCGACATCACATCAACACAGTGATAACAGGTATCAATACCCACCACATCAACCAAATAAGCAGGACCCATAGGCCAACCAAACTGCTTGGTCATCACTTTGTCGATTGCAACAAAATCGGCACCATCGGCGACTAACATACTGAAACCAGCCAAATACGGGAACAAAACACGATTGACGTAAAATCCAGGACAATCTCCGACAACAATCGGAGATTTTCCCATTTTCGCCGCATAAGCCACAACCGCTGCAATGGTTTCGTCAGAGGTTTTTTCGCCGCGAATAACTTCAACCAAAGGCATACGATGTACCGGGTTGAAAAAGTGCATACCGCAAAAACGCTCAGGTTTTTCGAGGCTTTTGGCCAGCAAATCAATAGAAATGGTTGAAGTGTTTGACGTTAAAATGGTGTCGTCACTAACGTGCTGCTCAGTTTCTTTGAGCACGATACCTTTAATTTTAGGGTTTTCGACTACCGCTTCGACGACGATGTCGACATCTTTAACGCAATCGTAACTCAGTGAAGGAATAATGCTGTTCAGTACACCCGCCATCTTGGGGCCGTCAATTCGACCGCGAGACAATTGTTTATTCAACAATTTCGACGCTTCGGTCAAGCCCAATGCTAACGCGTCATCGTTAATGTCTTTAATAAAGATTGGCGTGCCTTTAGA
>JABSOG010000303.1 GCA_013216025.1 Algicola sp.
CCTCGTCTTTCCAAGCTTTCAGTCCGCCGTCCAGTATGCCGACTTGATCAAAACCAGCCCAACGCAGCATCCACCAAAGACGTGCCGGCCACGGCCTGTTTGCAGCACTATAAAGAACAACACGGGTATCATCACCGACACCGAGCGCGCTCATCGCGTTGCGGAATTGTTCTGGTGATGGCATGACAAAATCCAAAGTACTGTCACTAGCGGACAAATTGCCCATAAGATCAGCAAACCCTGCGGTAGGTATATGGCCAGTCTCATATTGGGCCCGGCCACTAGAACTTGTTATATTTCCTTTGTCGTCAAAGTTGACTAGAACACTGGTGTCGAGCACAACTAAGTCGGGGTCATTGAGGTGTTCGCTCAACCATTGGGTACTCACCAGAGGTTCCATTTTAGGTGCGTTTGAGTTTTTACTGTTTGTCTGTTGGCTTACAAGACTACAGCCGCTAATGAATGTTAACGCGATGAATAGGCTGATAAAATTTTGTAACTTTCTGTTGGTTCTCATGTCTTGCTGCTCCTTGGATAAAAACGAATTTCACTATAAGTGCAATCACAGCTAGATACAAGAAATTGTAACAGCTGTCAAAATCGATGTTCTCGTTTAAAAACACTGTTCCTAACCCGCTGTTTAGCCTCTGTAATTGATACAGAAGCGTCTGCTGTTGGCAATGTAGATGTATAATCCAGCGTGCAAAAGGACGTATCAGGGGTTATTTGTATGGGTGCTGGTTGGGCAGCATAAAAATCTTCCAAGTCGAGATCAGGCAGTATTGCAGCAATAACAAGTTGCGATCTGGCCATAACATTAGGGTCGCCCAACCGACCACGTTGGCCCCACTTAATTACCAGCTGCTCACAAGTAATATCATCAGATGAAAGGTCAAAATTAGGCACTATGACAACATCCAAATCAGCGTCAAAGCTATATTTCATCAAGACCGATTCAAATGCCATCGCAGTATCCTCCCATTCTGAAGAGAAGCTATAAGTGGCGGTTGCCATATCGGCGCCAAATTCACTGCCAACATCAGCCGGTGTGAATTTTCGTTGCGCTGCCGATGACGACCCACCTTGGTAGAGCACATCCGATAGTCCTTGCCAAACAGAAGATGTTAAGGGAAATTGCGCGACGAGCTGCTGATGAACACATTGATCTTGATTCATGATGTCATCTAGGTTTTGCTGGAAACTCTTTGCAAGTCGCAAATTATCATATTCGCTTGGAGGCATACAGTCGTTTGCATGCACTAATTCGTGATAGAAAAGACCTGATACGCTAACCAGAATCTCATCGATTGTACGCTCTTCGGTGCCGGTCAAAGAATAACCTTTCGCCGGATATTGGTTGTTAATCACCAAACGCCCGACTTCTCTGAACTGCAAGTCACTGCCATATTCCACACGAAAATCCATTTTTTTATTAATGGTCGCTTTTTCTTCATTAGTCAGCCAAAGATAGCCTGGGTCAATATAAATAGCGCCGGTTTCTAGCCGATAGTGAGCAGGTCGAATGTCTTGGTGGATAACAATTGCAGTGGTTGCCCTTAATAACAAGAACATTTCAGCTGGCATAATGGCAAGCAAATCACGCATTCGCTCTCTCATCCATGAATGAGACACAACAACGCGCTCCATAACGTCATCAATACTCGGGTTAGCGTGATTTAGGCCAATGGGTGGTAGTTCATTTAACGTACATGAATCACTGACGTTGGCAATTGAAACACATCTAACGATATTGTCACCATACGGACCCGTGTCGGTGGGCGGCAATAGATTACTGTAATCAACCGTATTGGTATTTTCACCACCACAAGCAACCAGCCCAACCCAGCATAAAACCAAGATAATTTTTTTCATTTATATTTTACTATCCGTTAAAACGGACTTCTCCATGAGTGACAATGAAAATGAATTTGCAGTAAATTCATAACTTGGGGAGAAGTTTAAACTGGGTATAACGATAGAACAATGACGAAACTATTAACGGCTTAACGGTGTAAGCCAATCGGTATAACAGCAACTAAGATATCAACGACAACCGGTTGATTTATATGGAATTTCATTCATGACCTCGACGTTTAATCGGGCAATTAATTTTGTGAACGGTAGACTGATTTTCGACTAAATGTATAAGTTAGGTCTGCTCGGCGTCACCGGCTTTGACAAATACATCATGTGTACTGGTTGAATTCATTCACGAAGAGGATAAAATCTTGCGCTGGCAACGGTCGGGAATAGTAATATCCTTGCACATCCTCACAGTCGGTACGCTTAATAAAATCAATGTGGTCTTTCGATTCTGCCCCTTCGGCAATGACTTTAAGCCCTAAACTGTTGCTCATGGCAATAATGGCTTTGACTATTGCTTCATCGTCACGGTCCACACTGATATCCCGAACAAAAGACCTGTCGATTTTAACCTTGGTCACTGGTAGTCTTTTCAAATAACTCAAAGAAGAATATCCGGTACCAAAATCATCCAATGAAATGCTAACGCCCAACTCCCGCACGGATTGCAACAGTGCGATCACATGGGTCGGATTTTCCATGACAGCGCTTTCGGTGATCTCCAGTTCCAGCTTTTCAGGCGGCACCTGATAGTCATCCAACGCATTTTTGACAATAGCCAGAAAGTCATTTCCAGCCAACTGCCTGCTCGACACATTCACACTGACAGTCAAATCGCTAAATCCATTTGCTGGCCACTGACTACAAAACTCAAGGGATTTGCGCAAGACCCACTTCCCCAGGGGAACGATCAGGCCAGTCTCTTCAGCCAACGGAATAAAATCAATGGGTCCTACAAGCCCATGTTCCGGGTGATTCCAACGAACCAAGGCTTCACAGCCGTAGACTCTAGTAGTGGTTATATTAACTTGGGGTTGATAATACAGCTCCAGCTCTTGCCCTTCGATGGCCGTGCGTAGCAGCATTTCCAAATGAAATTTCTCTGAACTGATCGTCAACATCGAAGGATCATACATTTGCCCCTGATTTCGACCACTTTCTTTTGCTCGATACATGGCCGTATCGGCAGACTTGATCAAGACATCGACACTATCGCCATGCTCAGGGTATACACTAATGCCTATGCTTGCCCCAACAACGACACTCTCTCCCTTAATGATGACCGGCTGAGAAACCTGTTCAATGATTTTATGGGTCACCAACAAACTATCTTCCTTTGCCGCAATATCTTCCAGAATAATAGTAAACTCATCTCCACCAAGACGGGCTGCCGTATCTTGTTCCCGAATGCATTGATTGAGCCGACTGGAAACGGCCTTTAATAATTCGTCGCCTGCATCATGTCCCAAGGTATCATTGACATATTTGAAGCGGTCCAGGTCAATAAACAGCAAGGCAAACATGGCCCCTTTTCTTTTCGCACGATTGACTGTCTGATCAATGCGATCCATAAAAAGTGCCCGATTTGGTAAGCTAGTCAGCTGATCATAGTGCGCCAGGTTTTGGATATACTCTTGTTGTTGCTTGGTTTGTGTAATATCTCTGAGCAAGTAAATATATTGAGCAATCAAGCCTTTGTCATCTTTAACGACCGAGATAGTTTGTTCTGTTAGATACATCTCACCATTTTTTCGCCTACACCAAAGCTCCCCTTGCCATAATCCTTCACTTTGCAACGCCTGCTCAATTTGCTCATCTACCTGTGCACTGTGCTTACTGTCATTAATGACATTTTTGGTTGGCTGCCCACAGATTTCATCCTCGGTGAAACCAGACACTTTTTCAAAGGCGGGATTGGTCTGTAAAATCCGTTTGTCTGGATCGCAAACCAAAATGGCTTGAGCCGAATGATTAAAAACATTACGCCCCAACTTAAGTTCATAATCACTTTCAGTTTGTTCGGTGACATCCTTCACCACACCGAGCATTGCCCTGACCTTACCTTTATCATCCTTATACAGTTCGCCAAACTGCTCAACAACTTTAAGTTTGCTGCCTGTACCTCTGATATGGTGTTGAATATGGTACTTCTTTTCGGTAATTATAGTTTCATTGATAGCATTTGCCACCATTTCTCTTTCGTTGGCTGGGATCTTGGCGCTCAGCACTTCATTACTAAAATGCTCTTCTTTTAAATCGATGTCATATATTCGCTTCGCTTCTTCAGAGAGCTGCACCGTATCAGTATCGAGCTCCCACTTCCAGCAGCCCACTTTTGCCACTGACTGTGCTTGATTGAGCATTAATTCGCGCTCCACCAATTCTTCGTGTATATGCCTAGCATTAACGATATCGCGAATATTCAAGCTCGCTACCTTATCGCCGGACTGATGCATTGTACTGATGTCAATATCAACGGGATACTCTTTGCCATCTTTAGCCAGCAATAGCAAATTCACAAGTGCACCATGCGCCCTTGCGTCGCCAGTTTTGAAAACTGACAGCAACAATTCTGAATGCTGTTGACTATACAACTCGGGGATCAGCGCTTCAGCCCGCATTGTGCACAGTTCTTTTTGCTCGTATTGTGTCTTAGAGATTGCCGATTGGTTTACCTTGAGGATGACACCATTTTGATCCACTACCATGGCGGCATTAGGGGAGCTGTTGAATAATTCATCAGAGAATTCTTTTGATTCAACCAGCCTGCGGGATACTTTTGCCAAACCCAAAACAAAATAACCCACCACCCCAGTAAAAATCCAAAATACCCCAAGCAAAAAATAATGGTTGAGACTTTTGGTGAGCGTTCCAATATAGATAAATAACGCCGCAGAAAATACCAGGCTTATCAGGACAATGTAGAAAATCAATCTGTTTTTGCTGATTTTGCTAAGATGTTTGAAAATATCTCGCTCACTTACCTTGCTCATACAGTCTAAATGCCTATTTTTCCATCGAAGATACACCAAGTTATACCAATGGCTGCATAATGTAACTTGGCGTGGATTGCTATCTATAAGAGCAATTCTGGCGGAACAATTGACAAGAAGCAAGAACCAAGTAGTCTGAGTCTGTACCATCTTTTCGAAAGACAGCGATCATTTAGCTGCTATTTTACTTTCTATCTCAGTAAATAGTTTCTTATAGAAGTCTTTAAATTCGCTATTTTGTTGCAATGCCAGCTCATAGGCCGTTTTTTGCATCGGCAATGCGGCGGCCCAATTGTCATCAACTTTATAGGCCCAGGCCATGGCGGTATAAACATGGGGTGAGTCAGGGTAGTCTTTTAGATTGATTTGAAAGACTTCTGTGGCCTCTTTAACCTTGTTTTCTCTGAGCAATGCGTAGCCAATATCACTTAACGTTCTTTCTGCAGAAACTGCAAAGCCGTATTTATTCTTCGAGAGTTGCTGGTAATAGCTTTGTATCGACTTGGCTCCTGCTTGTGCTGTAGGTGAGTCTTTTTCTAGATACATATCGGCAAATAAAGTCTCCAATGCGGTTGGCAGGCTAAGCAGACCTTGTGACATATTGGTATTTTGATTGAACTCTGCACTTTTCCAATCTAGCGTTTTCGGGGCATGCTGTTGTAAAATCTCGACCAATTTTTTGTAATTTGACGCCTCTCTGAGCCCCTTACCAGAACTTAACCATAAAAAGGCTGAAATATTCTTATTCTCCTTCAAAAAGGCTTCAAAATCGCTTAACAGGCCGGACTCATCGGTTATCCAGGGACTAATAGTAAAATAAGCATGAAACAGTTCGGGTTTATGGATAAGCGCATATAAGGGTGCCATGCCAAACCTTTCGCCAGACGACACTATTCTAAAAGGTTGGGTGCGATAGTGTTTATCTATATAGGGAATAACATCGATTGCGAGGAAGTTGATGAAATCTTCACTCTTGACACCACGCTCGATAATACTGACTGCAGTGGCTGTGGTCAGGGAAACCAAAATGGTTTCGGGCATTGGATATTCCCTAGCATGACTTAGAGCCCGAAGAGTACCAACGGCAGTAGCAAAACCACCATCAGTGCCGATCTTATAATATACCGGGTAGCGTTTGTTCGTTGATGCTTGATAACTGCTAGGCAGCGCAATATTGATGCTAGCTTTTTGCTTCAGCACTTTTGAATCGATGGTGAGGGTTTCACCTATAACAAAAGGTTCGCCGCTTATGCTGTAAAAAGGCACAAAATAAAGTGTAAAGATAAATAGTAACTGTCGAAACTTCATATAAATAATTCCAAATTATGTGGTGGTAATCCAACTAGGACAGACTCCTAGACTGACATAGCTGTTGCGATTTGACATGTTGAGTGGATGATTGATTCCTGATTTTTTTCTGATTTTTGGGTAAGCTGTTGATTTACACCATTTTATAGATAGATAAAGTTCAATTTTTAAATAATAGGACATTAACAGAATAATCGTTATTTGGCCTGTAATTGATGAAAATTTTAATTGTGAAACGACACTAATTCTGTTTGCCTCACTTGAATCTCTGAAGTCAATAGTCGTTTACTTTGGTGGTCCACGTCATTTAACCAGGTATCCTCACGTGATAAGCGCGTTAAATATTCTAGGTCTTTTGATTCCAGATTATATCTCCATAACTCTTTTGATCTACTGAGTAAATATAGATATTCATTGGTTAAGAAAAACGGCGTCCTAGGCTGTAATTCCTTTTCAATTGTTATGGGTACTGTTGCTGAGTTATCAACAGAAAAAATCTGCCCACTCTGATTCGATATAACGAGTTTCTCCCCCTCTATTTGTGCCCAGTAAACATGTCCGTCGTATAAAGTTTCAATCTCACCATTGGCTAAATTCAAACTTATCAATTGATGCTGCCCCTTGTTAAAGATGCTGCATAATAATTGAGTTTGATTAAACCATTGATAAATACGCGTAACTTTTAAGTCTGTCTCAACGGGTTTTGAAACCTGCGCCTTATTGCTTAGAGAAACGATTTTTAACTTTCCTGTGTGAAATAGCAAAAGCTCTTTGCCAGATTGAGACCATACAAATTGCTCAACGCCTTCGGGAATATGAGAAATTTGCTTGGTTCCACTGGCTTGTTCAACCCAAACATTGGTTGCGCCATTCTTTTCTGACAAAAAAGCGATCACGCCAGATTTTGGGTTAAATTTTGCGCCAAACTCTTTAACCGTACTTCTACCTACAACTTTGGGGGATGTTTCATTTGTATCAAGTAAGGGACGGATGTAAATGTCCCTGTCGGCCTTGCCCATTGTCATTACAATACTATCCCCCACGGGGCTCACGTCAGCTAACCTAAGATCTGGAGAGTCGGATGAATGTAACTCGGTAAAGTTTCCGTCCATATTCATATGGAGAAGATAACGTCCCACTGAAAAGACAAAACCCTCACCCAGATGGTCCCAAGCAGGATGCCAATGGTAAAAGTTGCTGTACTTTTGCGGTATGCCAAAAGATAGAAGTTCTGATGATTTATCTTCAATATCATAAATATAAATTCTGGGTTTTTGTTGGTCAGCAAGAATTGTGATTGCTAGTTTTTTAGCCACTTGGGACAGTGCTAAGGCGTGCACTATCGTATTTATCTCAGAGAAAACAACCTTTTTCTTACCTGACTCAGAGTCAAACAATATCACGGCGCTTTGTTTATTTGAGTGTTGTATTGCAAAGAATCGCTTATTGTCTAACCATTGGGGATATCGGTAATGATTATCATCACACGCCACTAATACACTCGTCGCTTGTGGGCTGCTAATAGCGAGCGGCACATATAAGCTTTCAACTTGCATACAGTCGTTATTTTCATCTTCTATTATATGGGTAAAGGCAATACGTTCACCATCAAGCGACCAGGCTAAGTAGCTATAGTCTCCTGGTTCCTTGGTTAATCTATACTCTTCATTAGTAGCAATGTTTAGCCACCAAATATGATCATCGCCACCAACATCGCCCCTAAGAAAGGTGACATACTTTCCATCAGGAGAGAATACTGAATTTGCTTCAATCGCATCAGTAGCCGTTAATGGCGTTAAGTTGTTAAATTGATAAATATGTCTCGTTTCTTTAGAAAAAAGGTAGACAGCAGTCAGTACTAGCAAAATCAAAAATGAGACCAAATAACCGATTGTCATTTTTGTTGGGACTGCTGAGATTGAATTTGACTCAACAATTTCTTTACTGACATCGGCTACTAGGCTGTAGCCTTTTCTGGAATGCGTCTCTATATAAGACTGCTCTTTCACATTGTCATTAAAGGCTTTTCTTAGTTGCCTAATACACCTGTGCAAAGCATTGGGCTCTACAACGACATCACCCCAAACTTTTCCAATGATATCAGCTTTAGACACTACCCTTCCGGGCTGCTCTGCTAGCACTAAAAGCACTTCGAGTATTTTAGGCTCTAAAGCTATTGTTTCGCCGTTATTTGTAATTCGTGAACGTTCTACATCTAACTGAAACTCACCAATTTTAAGATATGCCATGTTTTATAATTTCAATAGGTTTATTTATTCAGTTTGAATCAACAGACTCTTTAGTCGGCATGATATCAAATTTGAAAGCACATAAACCAGCGTTATTTCAGGCACTATGAGTGATTAGGCTGAGTTAAATACTGCGCGAGTGTGTTGTGATCTATATCGCAATGGCCGCCCGGGCGCGGCACCCACTCAACATCACCTTGCTTTTCATTGATAATTTTAACCAGCTTCTGTGAGCCATTCATACAGCCCCAGTCATCCTGTCTGCCACAGGTCAGGTATAGGTCGCCAACTTGGCTCAACTCGGTATTTTGCACAAGCGACAACGGGTTATTTTGTTGCCAGCTTGCTTCGTCTTTATAAAAATGTCGACCGATGACCAACATCATAAAACCACGCAGCCAAGATGTTTCACCTTGGTTGATGTATGCCCACATTTGATTAGTCGACGCCATAGGAGAAATGGTTGGGATTGGTGGACACAAAGCGGCAGCTTTATCGAACAGCGAACCGGTTTTCAACCAAACCATTAACGCATTGATACCGCCCATCGATTCACCAACAACAAAGCGCTGGTCAATGGTCATATTCAGCGATAACTCCACTTTAGGCATCACAAC
>JABSOG010000304.1 GCA_013216025.1 Algicola sp.
CCGCGATGATTTGACTGCACAACAGTTTGTTACCAACCCGTTTGGCGAAGGTCGATTATACAAAACCGGCGATTTGGTGCGCCGCTTGAATAATGGCGATTGGCAGTATCTTGGTCGTAATGATGAGCAAGTGAAAATCAGAGGGTATCGGGTAGAACTGGCCGAAATCGAACGTGTTTTGATGCAAGTTGCGCATGTAAAACAACTTGTTGTGGTGGCTGATGGCGAAAATCTGGCGGCTTATATTGTTGGTGCTTGCAACGTCGACAAGTCAGCCAATATCGAAGCGCTCAGGCAACACGCCACAAACCATTTGCCGCAATATATGGTGCCGCACAGCTTTAACGTGCTGGGCACAATTCCATTGACCCGTAACGGTAAACTTGACCGGTCGGCGCTGCCAAAAGCTGAGGTTGTCAACAACTTATACGTGGGGCCACGTAATGCACTGGAGCAGGCCCTTTGCACCATTTGGCAAGATGAACTGGGCGTAGAACGAGTGGGCATTGAAGATAACTTCTTTCACCTTGGCGGTAACTCGCTGCGAGTGATGCGAACGGTAGACACCATTAAACGACAACTCGACAGGCAATATAGCGTCAAACAGTTTTATATCGCCCCAACCATCAGTCGTTTGGTCGATAAACTGCCCGAAAACGAAGTGGTGTTATTACATCACGAAGCTCGATTAGACGACGATATAGTGATTAATTCTGACAGTTTTAGTGCTGACAGTCTTAACGCTGTCGACGACAGTGATATTCTACTGACCGGCGCAACCGGTTTTGTCGGTCGTTACCTGTTGGCCGAACTGCTCGAAAACAGCCAAGCTAGAGTATTTTGTC
Source organism: Algicola sp. (assembly GCA_013216025.1). Classification (GTDB taxonomy): domain Bacteria; phylum Pseudomonadota; class Gammaproteobacteria; order Enterobacterales; family Alteromonadaceae; genus JABSOG01. Next base: position 846 of record JABSOG010000304.1, read on the forward strand.
TGATCAGAGCTGACTCGTTAGATGCCGGTTTGGCTCGAATTAAAAAGGCAATGGTAGATTATGGTTTGTGGCAGGATGTTTATCATGAGCGCATTGACATTGTGCTGGGCGATTTGGCCAAAGCGAATTTGGGCATTGACCCACAGCGCTATCAACAACTGAGTTTGAACATCGGCCGGGTATTTCATTGTGCCACTCATATGGATCATTTAGCCACTTTTGAGCAGATGAAAGCGATAAACGTTGATGGGGTGAAACAAATGCTAAAATTCGTTTGCACCAACCGACACAAGCAGCTCGAATATCTCTCAACAACCGGCGTTTACAATTCCGAGCCCGGTTCCACAGTGGCCGAACAGACTCCGATAGAACATCAAATTCATTACCGTCATGATGGTTATCACGCCACCAAATGGGTGGCCGAAAAACTGGTGATGCTGGCCAACGAAAAAGGCGTGGGGGCCAACATTCACCGACTGGGGCTTATCACTGGCGACAACATCAGCGGCAAAAACGACCCCACACAATGGTTCAACAAACTGATCGTCAGCTGCCTAAACAGCGGCTGTTGCTTCAAAGAAAAACAGCTGCAATGCGCCCTAACCCCAGTCGACTTTGTCGCTAAATCCATCAGAGTGTTGTCAACTGCATCGAGCAGAGGAGAGATATATCACTTAACTCACCCCAACCCGGTGCCATTTGTCGACATTGTAAAAATGTACAACACCAATGCCGACAAAAAGCTCGATTTGGTGGAGTATGGCGACTTTATTCGTCAACTAAAACGGGTGATGGCAGCAGGCGTTGCTATTCCCATTGACTACCAAATCAGCGAGCAGCTGCAAATGGATGATGCACAGTTGAGCAACAGCTCAAGTCATGGCGGTTTAATCGCACAACCGTTTGAGGTTTGCGGGAATAGTACCATTAGCAGGCTTAATCTTGAGGGGATGGATTATCCGGTTGTCGATGTGCAACAGGTGATGCGGTATTTTGATGTTGGGTAGGGGGAAGGCGGCTATGGTTTTTGCTGTCGTCGATCCCAATTATTGTCGTTATATACCCTTGATTAAAGCGAGCGTAAATGCTCAACAGCCCCAAATATCAATTGAACGCATTTGATGTTTGCTTTGTTGATGCCAAATTTTGTCATCCCAATCCAGTGTTGAATTACGATTGAATATCACCAAATGCGTCTCATCAGCGCCGAGCTTGTCAGCATACTCAGCGGTTTGTTTCAGCCCGTTTTCAATGCATGTATCTAAGGCGCCGTAAAGAATTTTCAGTTCAATGACAATGCGTTGAACATTGCCATAAAACCCCTTGTCGGTGGTTGGCCATTCAATCATTAAATCAGTGCGTTTACGGCCCAAGGCGTATTCGCGGTTTATACGACCACCTCCATTGATTATTCGTTGCAAAAAGGCCTGCAACAACAAATGAGGGGCCGCCTCTTTATAATCAAAACGCTCTAACCACGCATCAGCGTTTTCGCGGAAAAACTGTTGAAAGGCTTGCAACAACTTTTTCATGTCAATAGTGCCATCGGCAGTGATATACCAAGCCTGAGTTTGTTCAATACCCATTTGGCTGCTCCACGACAGCTCCCTTGGGATCACTTCTTGGTAAATTCGGTTGCTAATGGTCAACGCGCCGTTGTCAGCTCTGTTTATCAGGCCTAAATCAATCACGTAATCGACGTCATCTACCACCATTTGTTGGGCATTTTCACCTTCGAGCATAGGGGCGATGACCGAGCGTACTCTGGATTCTTTGAGTTTGTCACTTAATTGATCTAAATGGGTTGCGCGAGAGCAGATCAGGCGTTCACGTGCAACCCGATAATCTTCAAGAGTGATGGTTTTACTTCTGTCTCGGTTTGTTTTGTTAACATGGACCAGTTCATGAGCAAGGGCGTTGACCAGCCAAGGTTGGCCCCGGGTGTCTTGCCACAGTGGTTCAAAGATGTCCTCGGTAAAGGGTTGGCCCGTGTCTTTGGTGTGCTGTTGGTATAGAGCGTGAACTTCATCACGGCTAAAGTTACCCATTCTCAACGAGGCTGACTTGATATTAAAAGCGCTGCCGCCTGTGATTATCTCGCCGCCTGAATGGATTCGGTAATCTCGTACATCCCTCACGCCACACAAGACAATACTTTGCGGAAAGGCCATGGGACGCTGAGCATAACCGGCCCTGATTTGACGCAACAGCGAAATCAGCGTATCGCCAATTAATGCATCAACCTCATCAAGAAACAACACGCAGGGTTTATCACTGGATTTGGCCCACTCGGCCAACAGGTCGGTTAAGGCGGCCCCAGCAATGTCTTGTTCAAGCGTGTTTTTTAAGATTTCTTGCAAATTTTGCGTGATATTTTGATGGCTAGCCTGATCGGCAATGGCTTTACAGACTGTCTTAATACCCCGGTCAGCATCACCGCGCATAGCCTGTGCAGCTTCAATATTGGCATAAAGTGCTTGATATTCACCACTTTGATTGAGCGTGCGCATCATCGCCAGCATGGTACTGGTTTTACCTGTTTGGCGAGGGGCGTGCAGCGCAAAGTAATTTTTAGATTTGATTAAAAACTGAATCTCTTCCCAGTCAACACGGTGCAGTGGATCAATATGATAATGATCCTCTTCAATTATTGGACCTGCGGTATTAAACAATCGGTTCATGTCTGGCTGCTCTGTGTGCTGGTGACGCGGGTGGTGAGAGTTGTTGTGATTATATCTGAATTAGCAGTGACAAACACCCGCTAGAAAAATGGCATTGGACTGATTGGTAGAAGGTGATAAGGTTCTTTTATAACAACAACGGTAAATGGCGTGGGTAATGTATTCTTTTTTGGAAGAGTTTGATGAAATTTCGGTTGATGAAATTAAAGATGAACAAGATAACTGGCAGACTGAGGATAACGAAGTTGTCAATCGTTATTGCGTCAATGACGCTGGCGAATTAACCCATTTGTTGGTAAGAGGGCGCGCAGAACTTTCTTTCTTAACCGAATTGGCATCTGCCGACTCGTTAATTGAGTTAACGCTGCAAAAATGTGGGTTATCCGAAGTGCCATCCATTATTAGTCAAATGACTCAATTGGTAGTTGTTGATTTGGATGGTAATAAGATAACCGGGCTGCCGTCATCGATAGGGCAGCTTACAGTTTTGCAACACCTATGCCTTAATGGCAATGAGTTTACGCAATTTGATGAGAAATTTTGTGCTCTTAAACATCTTGTTCAGCTGGAACTGGGAGGAAATCAGTTGACGGTATTGTCAACTGGCATTGCAGCCCTGAGTCAATTACAAAAACTTCAATTGTGGCACAATAAACTCACCGCAATACCAGCTGAGATTGGTGACTTAAGCCAGCTGAAAGAGATTAATTTGGATAATAATCAACTCACCACATTACCGGCTGAGGTTGGTCAACTAAGACTGCTTGCAACGCTGAATTTGGATGGTAATAAACTCACAACATTGCCAGTTGAGATTGGCAAATTAAGCCAGCTAAAAACGTTGAATTTGAATAATAATCAACTCACAACATTACCAGCTGAAATTGGTAATCTAAGCCAGCTACAACAGCTGAATTTGGATCATAACCAACTCACTACAGTACCAGCTGAGATTGGCAAACTAAGTCAGTTACAAAAACTGCTTTTGATTAATAATCAACTCCAAACATTACCCGCTGAAATCGGAAAGTTAAGTCAGTTGAAAACACTGAATTTGGATAATAATCAACTTACCACATTGCCAGTTGCAATTAGTAAGCTAGGCCAGCTGCAAAGGCTAGATTTGGATAATAATCAACTTATAGCATTACCTATAGAAGTAGGTAAAATGAACAAACTACAAACATTATATTTGAATCATAATAGGCTTACAGAATTGCCTAAAACCCTAAAAAAAATGGATTTGTTGGCTATATTTGCAATATTTGACAACCCCATCACCAATAATATCCATGAAATAGCTTATTACATGCCACCTAAAGAACTAATCGCCTATCTACTCGAAGTCCAAAAACCAGAAACTCGAACTCTAAACGAAGCCAAAGTATTAGTCGTGGGTGACGAACGGGTGGGCAAAACATCGATAATAAACCGAATTATCGGTCGTGAAATGGATGAACAAGAAAAAAGTACTATGGGTATAGATATTCAGCGGCACTCATTAGGTAATGGCATTAACATCAATATCTGGGATTTTGCCGGGCAGCAGATCACTCACCAAACCCACCAGTTTTTCCTTAGTTCCCGCAGTTTGTATTTATATATATTGGATGCGCAAAAAGAAGACAATGATTCGGGCATTACTCAATGGTTGAACACCATCAGTGCCACGGCTGATAAATCGCCCATTATTGTGGTTGTGAATAAATGCGATCTTAACCCCAGTTATCGATTCGACACCCACCGTTATCAACAAGATTTTAATATTGTGAAGGTGTTATATACCTCGGCGCAAGACGAGGCCAAAATCAAAGCTGAGATCTTGCCGCAAATCAGCGATTCGATTGACTGCTTGGTTAAGGTGGTGACTGAGCAAATTGGTCAGATAAAAGAAGTGAAAATGCCATTTCCACCCAGTTGGTTAGCAGTTAAAAAGGAATTGGAGGACGAGCAGCGCAAAGAAACTGACTTTATCGAGAGTGCTATTTACGAGCATATTTGTAAAACCCACGGCTTGATTAATGGGCGCTTACAAGATGCGTTGCTCAGCGTATTGAACCAAATTGGCACCATAGTAACTTATAAAGATCACCAGCGCTTGAGTGTGATGCAAATCATTAACCCGGCTTGGGTGACCAATGGGGTGTATAAAATATTGCGCTCAAACGAAATCAATAAAAGCAATGCGACTTTAAACCAACAACAGTTTGAACGGATATTTGCCAACGAGCCAAAGTATCAACAGACTCGTCATTACACTTGGTTGATTGACCTCTTAAAACAGTTTCGGTTGGCATTTAGCATTGACGAGCAAACGGTGTTAATTCCGTCTCGGCTAGAAAGCGCCCAGCCTGCGATAGATATGACTGACTATCGGCAGGGGCTGCACTTTGTATTTGAATATGACGGGATTTTAAAGAAGAACATTTTGCACCAGTTTATTGTTTTGATGCACGAATATATCACCACAGCCGAAGATAAATATTGGCAACGAGGCGTGTTTTTACAACACAATGGTGCCAGCGCAGTGGTTATCTCTAACGAAGAGAAGAAAACCATTACCATTGCAATCAAACAAGCTAACCCAGCAGGCAAAGAGTTATTAACCATAATACGGCATTGTATTCGACGTATTAATGGGCCTGATTTGGTTGTAGACGAGCAGGTGCCGTTGTTGGTCGAAAACGAGCTTTATGGTTATCAAAGTTATGACGCTATTTTGGATGCTGAGCAAGAAGGTGAAAAAACCATTCGATGTAGAGTTATTAAAGGAGGGAAAAAGTTTAGGACTTTTGACATTATCGAATTGTTGGGCGGTTACCGAATCAAAGACGATACCCGGTTTGAATATAATAAATTGGACGATGATTTGTTTGACATCTGTGCGCTCGAAACCGAAAACCGTCATGCCATTTTTGATGAAAAAGAAGACCTGACCAATGACCGTATTAAAACGGCTTTGTTGAATCGAAAATACAAAGTATCGGACCAATCTCGCGGTGGTGAGTCTGGCACCGGTTTAAGCGCTGGTGAGCGCGACTTGGTGATCAGAAACGATCAGACCGGGGTGGTGGAATGCGTAATTGAAGCGTTTGTGCTAAAAAATCACAGCACAGCAGTTATAACTGAGCATTTAGACAAATTGGTTAATCATTACGATACAACCGGGAACACAAACAACTACGCAATCAGTTACGTTAAATCAGACCGTTTTTATGAGTTGTGGCAAAAGTACCAAGAGCTGATTCCCAATTTTACAGATAACAGTAATGACAAGGGCAAAAACTTTGTTTTGACGGGTAAATCTACTCACGGGAGTGGTAAGTTTAGAAATACGGTGACTCATTTGTTTGTTAACTTTTATCCGGGTGAGCAAAGGGAATGAACATCAGCGAAGCTGAATATCTCGCCGGTGAGCAGGTAAGCGAAGTCAAACATGAATTCATTGATGGTCAGGTTTATGCCATGGCTGGAGCTAAAGTGAACCATGGTCGGATCACTGGCAATGTCTATTCTGAATTCAGAACACATCTCAAAGGCTCGCCCTGTGAACCTCTGGGGCCAGATATGATGGTTAAGGTTGGCACAAAGTACTTTTATCCTGATGTGATAGTCGATTGCAATTATGACGAATCTCAGCCTCAATACACCGATTCTCCAATCCTCATTGTTGAGGTGCTGTCAAAATCAACCAGCCGAATAGACCGCACAACCAAGCGACTTGCCTATATTAATATGCCGAGCGTTGAAGAGTATGTGTTGATTGAACAAGATTTTGTCGATATTGAAGTGATGCGCAAAAGCGATGGCTGGCAATCGACTCACTATTTTCTTGGTGATAACGTGGAGTTTAAATCTATTGGGTTAACTTTGGCCACGGCTGATATTTATGAAAGAGTGAATAATCAGGATATGGTTGAGTTTTTGCAAGGAAAATAAATATCTATTTATGCCACAAAGCATTAGTGGCTGCAGGCCGAAAGGCTGGTTTTAATCCAAGCTGGTTTTTTGCGCATGGGAAGGATGGCGATACTCTCTAAGCTTATCCAAAGATATAAATTTGGCTTCGCCGCTTTCAATTTTATTTTTGCGCTGGTCCAATATATCGTTATGCCACTGAGGTGACTCAATTTCTACCTCTTCTTCGCAAAGCGCCCCCCCACAGGCACTCCATTGTTTTAAGTTTCTCGGTAACGCTCATTTTTTTGATTTCGCTTGTTTTCATTTAAAACTCCACTGATTAATTCAATTGGTGCGATGTTTTTATTATAACCCACATCGATTAACAATAATAATTGGGTCATTCATCCCGCATGTTGTTGCTCGACAGTTTTATAAATATCAACAAAACATCACCCATCACGTCTCCTGTAATCACCCGTAATAAAGTTTTAAAAGTCCGAATGCTAATGTTGGTGCACGGAACGTTTTTGCTGGTATATTGATTGGCTAATACGTTGTTGTTTACTCATAATAAACAATTAAGGAACGAGGAAACATGTGCACAAGAGTCTCTTATACACTGGACAATGGTAAAACTTATAACGGTAGAAATATGGATTGGGCGGTAACGCCACAGCCAGATATTTGGGCCTATCCGAAGGGTATCAGCCGAGATGGCGCTGCCGGGCCGGACTCGCCAACTTGGGTTTCGGATTATGCCAGTATCACCACCGCCAATTTTAACGTGGCCACTTCTGATGGCGTCAATGAAGAGGGCTTAGTGGCCAACCTGCTTTGGTTGGGCTCTTCAGTGTACCCTGAACAGGACTCTCAGCGCGGTCGCAAACCTTTGTCTTTGGCCATTTGGGCGCAGTATATTCTCGACACCTGTAAAAACGTGGAAGAGGCCATCAAGTCAATGGACGAGGTTTGTGTTGTGACTGCTTATATCCCCTATTCTGACAAATTGGCCCAGTGTCACCTCAGTGTCAGCGACGCTGAAGGCAATTCGGCCATTTTTGAATATGTGGAAGGGGTTTTGAATATCAGTTCTAATGTCGAATCGGCGGGGACATCAAAGTGTTATCCGATAGACCAGATGCGAGTCATGACCAATGATCCGGTGTTCTCCCAGCAGCTGTTATTGAATGGTTATTGGGAAACACTCAATGATTCCCGCGAAAATACTGGCGCAGATATCAACTTGCCAGGCAGCAGTTTGTCACCTGATCGCTTTGTCAGGGCATCGTATTACTCAAAACACCTGTTAACAGAAGATATTGACAATACCGAAGCCCTTGCCGGCCTTGCCGGTGTG
>JABSOG010000305.1 GCA_013216025.1 Algicola sp.
AACCGTTTACCACTAGTCACAATCATCGCCAAATTGGCGTTACTGAGTTTTGATTGCTGGCCGCCAATGCCATCCATCAGCGATTCGGCCAGTCCGATAATGCCATTCAGTGGGGTGCGTAATTCGTGAGAGGTATTGGCCAAAAACTCATCTTTTAAGCGATTGACCTGAGTCAGCTGCAAGTTAACTTCACGCTCTTTTTGCACCTGATTTAATTGACCCCGAATAAACAACATCAAGCCCCCCAACACAGCCAAAGCGTAAAACAGCCACGCCCACCACGAAAACCACGGGGCCGACAGAACCACAATGTCAATGCTTGCCCCGCTTTCATTCCAGTAACCATCGGCATTGCTGGCTTTCACCCGCAGGGTGTAACTGCCCGAGGGTAAATTGGTGTAAGTCGCCCGGCGAATATTGGCATCGGCTTTAATCCAATATTGATCAAACCCTTCGAGTTTATAGGCATAGCGGTTTTTTTTCGGATTACGATAATCCAGCGCCGAAAATTCAAATGCCACTAACGTTTGTTGATAACCAAGCGTCAATTCTGTCAATTCACCTATCGCTTTGGGCAAACTGAACTGCGGTTGATTTTGTTGCGCCGAGCTGTCTTGACTATCCCACTGAGATGCCGCTTTGGTTGATGGTTGGGTTTGATTTTGAACCGCCACCGATTGGTTAAACAATAAAAAGTCGGTGAACACCACCGCTGGCTCAACTTTGTCATCAATGATATTGTGCGGATAAAAGCGGTTAAACCCGTTAATGCCACCAAAAAACAACTCGCCATCGCTGGCTTTAAAATGCGCACCAATATTAAATTCGTTGCTTTGCAGCCCATCAACCACATCATAGTTTTTAAAGGTTTCATCCTTGGGGTTAAACTTCGACACCCCCTGATTGGTGCTGAGCCACAGATAACCCTGTTGATCTTGTAAAATGCCGTAAACTGCATCGTTGGCCAGTCCGTCTTTTTCACGGTAGTGGGTGAAACTGTCAGTTAAGGCGCTGTATTTGTTCAAACCGCCGCCATAAGTGCCTATCCACAGGTTGCCGTCACTGTCTTGTGAGATAGCGATAATATTGTCATTGCTTAAACTGTCTGGCTTGTTTGAGTCATAACGGTAACTTTTAAAACGGCCATTTTTCTTGTCAAACTTGTTCAACCCACCGCCCCAAGTACCTACCCAAAACACCGCATTGGAGTCTTCAAACAAAGTGGTGACATTGTCGGCGCTCAAACTGTCAAACACCCCAGACTGATGACGATATTGGCCTCCACCAAAAAGACTAAGACCGTCGCCCCAGTAACCCAGCCAGACATCGCCCCCGTTATCTTGATAAATAGACTGAACCCCATCCAAAGAAGTCCGTTCAACCGCTGATTTGCTGTGCCGGGTAAATTGACCACGGACCCGGTCGTATTGGTTGAAACCGCCACCAAAGGTGCCAAACCACATCAATCCTTTTGCGTCTTCCAAAATTGACCAAACACTGTCGTGGCTCAAGCTGTTGGGGTTGTTCGGTTGATGATTAAAGTGTTTAAAGGGCGCATTGCGAGTCTTTTGACTGTCTAACCCCCCTTCACGCATACCAACCCACAACGTGCCTAAACTGTCTTGATAGAGGGATTTAACATCGTTATGACCCATGCTGTCGCCGTCTGCAGAATTGTGTTTGTAATGGCCGAAATGCTGCTGACGGCGGTCTACCTTGTTGACGCCACCCGCCCAGGTGCCAATCCACAACAACCCCCGGTTGTCGATAAAAACTGAGCGAACAATATTGTGGCTGAGACTGAACGGGTCAGTAGACTGGTAGCTATAACGGACAAAACGTTGCTGTTTGGAGTCAAACTGATTGAGGCCACCGCCTTGAGTCCCCACCCATAGGCTACCCCATTGATCTTCAATTATGGTGCGAACACTATTGTGGCTGATGCTGTACGGGTCGTTAATTTGATACTGATACACAGTGAACTGTTGCTTTTCTATGTCGAAACGGTTTAACCCACCCACGGTGCCAACCCACAAGTAACCCGCAACGTCTTGATAAAGCGCAGTGACCACATTATGACTGAGGCTTTGACGCCCATTACTTTGATGGTCGCTATTTTTATGTCGATAGTGAATAAAACGGCCGCTTTGGTGATCAAATTGATTTAAACCACCGTCAGTGCCAATCCACAACCGGCCTTTGTTATCCTTGACCAGCGCAGAGGTTCGGTCGTGGGCAAGGCTATAGGGGTCATCATCTCGATGTTTAAAGTGTTCAAACTGGCCGGTAGTTTCATCATAACGATTGATACCGCCACCCCAAGTGGCTATCCACAGGTAACCGGCATCATCTTCGACAATGTCTTTGACATGATCATGGCTGAGGCCTTTTGGGTTGTTGGAGTTGCTGGAGTAGTTAGAGTCAAATCTAAAATGGGTGAAGCGCTGACTTTTACGGTCAAAACGATTGAGGCCTCCGCCTTCGGTGCCAATCCACAATACCGCATTTTTATCCTCGAAAATCACCGTCACATAACTGTCTGACAGACTGCCCGGTAATTGCGGGTCGTGACGAAAATATTTAAATTGGTAACCATCATAACGATTAAGACCATCGGCGGTAGCAAACCACAGAAACCCTCGACTGTCTTGAATGATATCCAGCACCGTGTTTTGTGACAACCCCTGCGCGATAGTCAAATGTTCAAAGCGCACAGCCACCTTCGACGCAAAGGCAGTCACAGCATAAAAAATCAACAAGAGGGCACAGACTAGACGCATTATTTATTTTGGTTGGATTGTTTATAGTACTAGTATAGTTCATAAATGGGGTTGGCAGGGATTAGGGGGTTGTAAGGTGGGAGTGGTCACAATTCACACCTTCCGATACACAAACGTTTTGAGCGCGAAACTTACATAACCACGGACAAACCGTGATTATTAATAATATTCAATAACTTCAACGCCGCACCAGTCGGTTTTGACTCTCCTCGCTCCCATTTTTGAATGCTCACAGGAGACATGTTCAAGTACTTTGCCAACACACCTTGGCTTATGTGGTTATCGACCCTCAGTTGCTTGATTTGCTCGCCATTGATTGGCTCAAGTTTGCTCATGTTGCGCTCATCAAACTCACGTAAAGTCAGCTTGTTAACAAGCCCTTCATCACACAAAGCCTCTAAATCGTTTCTCAATGATGCTATAACGTCACTCATCGGCTATTCCCCGTTATCTATTTTACGACTTGCTTTGGTTTTTACTTCAATCAAGGCTTTGGAATTTGCAGATAGAGTGTCTAAATTAATTGAAAAAAGTACCTTGGCAAAAGCCCTATACTCTTTAAGCTCTTCATCTGTTATTTCTTTACCTGATTTCTTTACTGTATTTTTGGCATACCCAAACATAAAAACAGTTCGATCTTCACAACGAAAAGCGACGACGCTTCTGTAACTGCCACTTTTACCACGCCCAATAGCAGCGAGTCGTTTTTTGAGCACTCCACCACCAAGGTCGCCTTCAAACAGGCCACTTTCAATATCAATGACCGCCTCAATCAATTGTGCGTCAGTGACCCGCTCTTTGCGTGCGAACTTATCGAAGTTTTTGGTTTTGAATATACGCACTCACGTTTTACTCACTGCTTTTTTACTATAGTAGAATTTACCATAGCGAGAGGATTTATGAAACAAACAATTGATAAGAACACTGCAATGTGGGATTGAATAAAGGGCATACTACTCCATCGGTAAAATCAATTTAAACAAAGCACCCTGCCCCGGTTCAGACTCAACCGTCAACTGGCCCCCATGTTGTTGCACTATGCCATAGGCAATCGACAACCCAAGACCGGTGCCTTTACCGACTGATTTAGTGGTAAAAAATGGTTCAAACAGTTTATCTTTGCTTTCTTCGCTAATACCAACACCGTTGTCCTTCACGCAGATCAGAATGTGCCCGGCAATGACCTCGCAGCTCACCACAATTTTACCTCTGGTGCCGCGGTCATTCTCGCCCCAACTCGCCTGGATGGATTCACAACCATTGACAATCAAATTCATGAATACTTGGTTCAGTTGCGCAGGGTGGCACAGTAACAGTGGGCTGTCTTTAAAGTCGGTGATGAATTCGGCAATCTTGTTATTGCGGGTATGGACCAAATTAATCGTCGATTGCAGGCAGTCGGCGATGTTTACAATTTTGCTGTCGTCACAGTCCAGTTGGGTGAAAGTATACAAGTCTCTGACAATGGCTTTGATTCGGGCGGTCCCCTCTTTGATGGTTTCGAGGTGTTCATACAAAGGCACAAAATGATTTTGAAAACTGTCAAGCACCGCTTGTTCAGCATCTTCACCAGCAAGGTCGATGATAAAGGATTGAAAACGCATCAAGTCGACCTGTAGATTCTGGGCACTGACATGAGCAAAGTTGGTTGGATTGTTGATTTCGTGAGCGACACCTGCGGTCAGGGTGCCCAATGACACCATTTTCTCTGCCTGCACCAAGTCTTTGGTACGCTCGGCTACCCGGCTTTCTAAATCTCGGTTAATGTCTAACAATCTCAGGTGAATTTCGACCCGAGATATCAATTCGTGCTTGGTCATGGGTTTGCCCAGATAATCATTGGCCCCTACCGCAAAACACTGCACCAAATCGGCGACTTGATTTTTGGCGGTCAAAAAGATAACCGGTAAATCGCTGACTGGCCAGGTTTCACGCAGCTTTTCACACACTTCATAACCCGACATCCTTGGCATCATCACATCGAGCAAAATCAAATCAAAAGGCGGCTTTTGTTTTAATGACTTTAATGCATTTGACGAGTCTGAGGGCGCTTCGGGCAACAACAATTGCAATGCTTCAACACCACCACCCGCCTCGGTCAATTGATAACTTTGCAACGACAGATGGTTGCACAACACCTGACGGTTGACTGCATCATCGTCCACCACCAAAATGTGAAACCGACTGGCATCGCTCTTTCGAATGACCTGGGGCATAACACCATTGTCCTGTAACCGGGCAATACCTATCACCTGATCGGCATCGGGATGGATATCGGCCAACTCTTGCGTTATCGGCAAGGTGATACTGAATGTAGAACCCCGGCCCAATGCCGAGGTAACGAATATCTCACCGCCATGCATTCTCACCAATTGTTTGGTGATGGCCAAACCCAGGCCAGTACCGCTGTACAGCCGGTCAGTGCTACCCTGTAATTGCTCAAATGACTCAAAAATCTTTTTAAACTGGTCCTGTGCGATGCCAATGCCGGTGTCTTTTACTTGGACTTCAAGTTGTCCATCGCGCACCAAAGCACTGACTTTGACTTCACCGCTGTCGGTAAATTTGATGGCGTTACCCACCAAATTATGCATGATCTGCACCAAACGGTCTTCGTCGGCTAGCACAGCGGGCAACCCGCAAAGGACATCATTAACCAACACAAGGTTTTTATCGCCCAACAAGGGCCGTGAAATGGTCAGTACCACTTCAACCACACTGTGCAAATCCACCGCTTTAGTATTGAGCGTCAAGTTGCGGTTGGTTAACTTAGAAAAGTCGAGAATATCGTTAACCAAATTGGATAACCGTTTACCGCTGGCGACAATCATCGCCAAATTAGAACGACTCACCGCCGACTGCTCGCCACCAATTCCGTCCATCAATGATTCGGCAAGGCCAATAATGCCATTGAGCGGCGTACGCAATTCGTGAGACGTATTGGCCAAAAATTCATCTTTGAGCTTGTCGACCTGCTGTAGTTGGCGATTCAGCGCGTAGGCATTTTTTACTTTTTTACGCTGGGCATTGGCCAAAGCAAGCAGTGTCAGCACCGCAAAAAGCACATAAAAAGTCAACGCCCACCACGAAAACCACGGCGGTGGATTAACCCTGATATCGATTGATGCCCCCTGCTCGCTCCAGTAGTTGTCGGCATTGGCGCCCTTAACCCGCAGGGTGTAATCGCCCGGAGGCAAGTTGGTGTAGGTCGCCCGGCGATTTTTGGCCGAGGTATTGATCCAGTTGTCATCCAACCCTTCAAGCTTGTACTTATATTGGTTTTTCATTGGCTTGGCGTGATCAAGCGCGGCAAATTCAAAAGACACCAGCGACTGACGATAACCCAGCGTTAATGCCGTCATTTCGTTAATCGTTTTGGGCAAAGAAAAACGCCCTTTATCCTGATGCGGGCTTGTGGATACACCCACCGGTTTATTGGACAATAATAAGTCGGTGAACACCACTTCGGGCGCGTGTTGGTTTTGCTGGATGGCCTCAGGATAAAAGCGATTAAAACCATTGAGGCCACCAAAAAACAACTCGCCCCGTTTGCTGCGAAAATAAGCGCCTGAGTTAAATTCGTTGCTTTGCAGGCCATCAGCAACATCGTAATTTTTAAACACCGCAGTGGGGGGATAAAACCGTGACAGTCCCTGATTCGTGCTTAACCACAGATAACCTTGGCGGTCTTCGGCGATGCCATACATGCCATCGTTGGCCAAACCGTCTTTTTCACGGTAGTGGGTAAAACTATCGGTTGTTTGGTTGAATTTGTTCAAACCACCGCCATAAGTGGCCACCCACAATATGCCATTACTGTCTTGATATATGGTCATAACATAATCATGGCTCAAACTGTCGGGTTGGTCATCTGCATGGCGGTAACGAACAAAACGACCGCTAACCTCATCAAATTTATTTAACCCACTGGTCGTGCCAACCCACAGTTGATTATCAGAATCTTCAAACAGTGCCGTGACAAAATCATCGCTGAGGCTGGTGGGGTCGTCTGCTTGGTAGCCAAAGTGTTCGAACTTATGATAAGGTGCCCAAAAGCGGTTTAATCCGCCCCCCCATGTGCCAAGCCACAGGGTTTGCTTGGTGTCGAGGTAGAGAATTTGAATCTCGTCATGACTGACACTATCAGGGTCGGTGGTGTCGTGACGATAATGTTTAAAGCGGCCAGTCAGGCCATCAAAGCGATTTAACCCGGCATCGGTGGCCAACCACAACGGACCGCTTGCCCCTTGTACAATAGACCACACCGTATCGCTGCTAATGCTGTGAGGGTCGGTGGGAATATGCCTAAAGTGTTCAAACCCTTCATTTTTGTGGTTGCTTTTGTTTAGCCCACCACCCCGGGTGCCCACCCAAACAGCACCATAGCGGTCTTGAAAGATGGATTTTACATCGTTATGGCTCAAACTGTGTTGTTGTGAGGCATCGTGTTTAACATGGCCAAAGTGACGTTGACTGGTATTGACTTTGTCGACCCCGCCGCCATGGGTGCCAACCCACAACAGCCCATTGCTATCTTGTAAAAGTGACAAAATGACACCGTGACTGATGCTAT
Source organism: Algicola sp. (assembly GCA_013216025.1). Classification (GTDB taxonomy): domain Bacteria; phylum Pseudomonadota; class Gammaproteobacteria; order Enterobacterales; family Alteromonadaceae; genus JABSOG01. Next base: position 7,354 of record JABSOG010000305.1, read on the forward strand.
CAAAGTCTGACGAGTTATATTGATAGTTTGAAAAACGGCCCTGATCAGGTTCAAACAAATCCAGACCGCCGCCATAAGTGCCCACCCACAACATGCCACTATCGCCTTGTCCTATGGTCCACACCTCGTTGTGGCTGAGACTCAACAAGTCACCTTTTTGATGTTGATAGCGGGTGAATAATTCAGTTCTACTATCAAAACGATTCAACCCCTGCTCTGTGCCAATCCACAAAGTGCCTTGGTTATCTTGAAAAATGGTGTTGATTTTATTGTTACTGAGACTACGGGGATCGTCATTTTGGTGAAAATAACGCTTGAAGCTTTTGCTGAAAGGGTCAAAACGATTAAGGCCATTTTGCGTGCCGACCCACAAGGTGCCTTGATGATCTTCGAACACCGACAACACATTATCATCACTAAGGCTGCCCGGATTGTTTGCTTCATAGCGAAAGTGAACTAATTGATTTGACTCGGGTTCAAGTTTTGACAAACCACCGCCACGGGTACCCACCCAAAGAATGCCGCCGATATCCTCTTGAATACTGGTCACATAATTATGGCCTAAATCAAAACGGGTAAAACGCTCGTGCTGGCGGTCATAGCGATTTAATCCACCTCCCCGGGTACCGACCCAAATCGAACCATTGTCGCCTTCGTAGAGTGTATAGATAAAATTATCTGACAGCGTAGTAGGGTCTTGGGGGTCGTGACGAAACAGTTTGAATTCGTAGCCATCGAAGCGATTAAGACCATCGGCGGTACCAAACCACATAAAACCCTGGCGGTCTTGAAGGATGGCATAAACCGCATTTTGTGACAGCCCGTCTTTGATGGTCAAATGCTCAAAACGTAAAACCGGACCAAATGCCAAAGCACTCATGCTGAACAACATGAGTAAAACCGGAAGCACAAGACGCTCAGTGTGTTTTAGCATAGGCCGCGCTGTGGTGATATGAATAGCTAAAGCATAGTTCACCCTTGAGTTATTTAAAAACCCAGACAGCGCTCTGTCCACGAAAAGCTCAAAACAGGGCATAAATCATTGATATTTATGCCCAATCCAAGAACTACTGCTTATTGGTAGCTCCAAACCAAAGTCACACCTGCACCCGCTGCATAACCGCGAAGACCGATATGGTAAAGGCCAGCTTCTTGCGTCCATAAGCTACAGGTCTCAACATTACCACTTTTGTAGGGTCGGCAATCATAATCTGTAGTGGTTGGCTGTGAGCCATGCTTTACATACAAATCGGCATCGCCTGTCCCGCCGCTGATTGACACAGTAAGGTTAGTGGCACTCAAGGGTACGTCTACCGCCATGAAGGTGAACGTATCTTTGGCGACACTAATGTTGTCGATTCGGCCCGAAGTCGTCGTTGGATAAATGTGATCCCCGACCAAGTTCACATTGGTAAACGCGCTATAACCCGCAATCATCACATAATAAGTGCCTGCTTGTGGCGTGCTAAATAGACATTTCTCGATGTTGCCCGACACATAAGGGCGACAATCATAGCTGCTTTTGGTCGGTCGCGAACCAAACTTAACGTACAAATCGGCATCACCTGTGCCGCTGGTTAAGTTAAATTGCAGTTCACTGGCGCCAGCAGGCATCTCGTATTGGGTGTGATATTCACTGCCCGTGGCGCCCGAAAG
>JABSOG010000306.1 GCA_013216025.1 Algicola sp.
GTGCTTGGGGCAGGGGTGTTCGACAGATTCTTTCATCTGATATTACCGCTCACCCAAAAGAGCTTTATCACCGCAGCAACATTGGGATTTGCCCACACCGTTGGTGAATTTGGCGTGGTATTGATGATTGGCGGCAACATCCCCGGCGAAACCCAAGTATTGTCTATTGCCTTATTCGACCATGTAGAAGCGCTGGAATATAGCGAGGCCCACACGCTGGCAATCGGCTTGGTGATTTTTTCAATCGTGGTATTAACGCTAATCAACAGCTTTAACCGTAAGGGCAGCCGCAATGTTGTCGGTTAAGCTTGATAGTCTGCCTGAGTCACCAACATCGTTGGCGCTGGCGGTGGAGATCCCGCTCGGTGACGGCATCGTCGGCGTGATGGGGCCTTCGGGTTGCGGCAAAACCACTTTGCTGCGTGTGTTGGCCGGATTAGAGACTCGTTACAGCGGGGCGGTCAAGTTAAGCGATAATATGGTGTGGTCGAGTGAAGCGCAAATCAACATCAAACCTGAAAAACGCAATATTGGTTTAGTCTTTCAAGACGCTCGCTTGTTCAGTCATTTGAACGTTGAAGGCAATCTTCAATTCGCCTTGAAACGCGCCAAAAAACCTTTGTTTGAGCTGTCGCAAGTGGTGCAATGGTTTGGTTTAGAGAAGCTGTTGAAATCGTCTGTCACCACCTTGTCAGGCGGACAAAAACAGCGGGTAGCGGTGGCCAGAGCAGTAATCCATTCGCCAGATTTATTATTGCTCGACGAACCCTTTGTTTCACTGGACATGACCAGTCGAAAGGCGCTGCTCAAATGCCTTAAAAACGTCTATCAGCAAACACGACTCCCAATGATATTTGTCTCTCACGACATCAATGATATCCGTCAGTTGTGCAGGCAGCTGCTTTTGATGGAAAACGGCAAAGTTCACCAACAAGGGGATACCTTTCATTTACTCAACCAGCTCGAAACCGGCCTCAAACTGGCGCAACCGATTGCCGCCACATTGCATTGCCAATTCGTTGAGCGAATGGCTGACTTGCCACTGACCCAGTTGAGTGTAGGTAAAAAGTTGAGTGTAGGTAAAAAGTTGAGTGTCGGTAAAAAGTTGAGCGTCGGAAAAGAAAAAGCTCAGCAAGAACTGTTGGTCACACAAACTGTCGAGCAACCATCAGCACAGGTAATTGATTGCGTTATTGCGGCGACAGATGTCAGCATTAGCCTCGAACCTGTTCGCGATTGCTCTATTGCCAATTGTTTGCAAGCAAAAGTGCGTAAAATCACCGAATTAAACGCACAAAATGTGGTAGTAGAGCTGGTTCTTGAAGGCCAAGTTTTGTACTCACAAATCACCTGTTATTCGCTAAAACGACTGGCTTTACAACGTGATATGACCGTTTATGCTTTGTTCAAAGCTTCGGCGGTTTGTGTTCTGTAAGCATCAGTCGAGGATTTGCAGGCACAAACCACACAAAAAACACAGTTTTACCAACAAAGAATGGTCAATGAAACCATTTTCAACTACATTGATAGCATGGGTCATTATATGAAATAGAACCGTGCTCAGAACTGTTGGCCGATTATTTATCTTTGTTTTATTGTTATGTTTACCAACTTTGGCCCCAGCCGAAGGCATGGACAGTGCTCGTACCAATGTTATCAAAGCGGGCATGGTTAATGGCTTCACCGCATACACCACTTGGCCGGATGCCCAATCAACCGAGCCGTTTGTCATTGGCGTCATGGGCCAAGACAGCAATTTCATTTCTGCTCTCAAACGTTTCTTTAAAAAAAAACCCATCGTTGGTGGACGCCAATTGCACATTAGACCAATAACCCTCGAACAGGTGCTCGATTGCCATGTCGTAGTGATTTTGGGTGATGCCAACAAACAGGCCGAGCTTATCCTGGCAAAGGTCGCCAAGTTGCCAATTTTAACCATTTCTGATCGTGAAAAATTTGCCCTGTCTGGTGGGCATGTCAACTTCTTCAGTGAAAACAACAAACTACGATTCGAAATTAACTGGCAATCCACCACACAATCAAACTTGAAAGTCAGTTCGAGGTTGCTACGATTGGCCCGTGTGGTAGGAAAACCCAAGTGAACCGGTGTTTGTTTATGATATTCATGAGTATGACTCTGCCAGCGGCAAGCTGACGGTGGCACAGCAACTTTTTATTGAGGTGCCTATTGATTGATAATTGTTCAGTGTTGGTACTGTCTTTGCACAGATAACAAAAATAGCGGGGACCGAGGTTAATTCCACTCGCAATTTCAGTAGAAGTCAGCTTTAATTACTAAAAGATGATAAATAACAAAAGTTAAACAAAGAGTTGGAGGAACCGTTATGGCCTTAATGACAGTGGCAGAAGTAGCCGAATTTTTAGGTGTTCAGGTTGCAAGAGTTGAACGATTAGAGCGCGAAAGTCTTTTGATGTCAAAAGACAAGGCCGAAGATGGTGGTGCCTTGTTTGATGAAAATGATGTAAAGCGTTATAAAGAACTGGCTGCACGACTGGGCGGGATCTAGCGGGCTGTGCCCTTGCTTTTGCTGATATTGACATCCCTGTCAATATCAGCAAAAGATAACCGCAGGCGAGCTGCACAAAAATAGGATCACTTAAGGCGCTGTATCTTGTGCCATAACTGGCATATCAATCGATAAGTCGCTTTCATCAACTTAAGCTTTTCAGCTACGTCAAACCCTGTAGTATCAACGCGCTGATGCTCAAAATAAGTCCGTAAAAAAACATCCGCTTTATCACCTTCTAATTGATGCTCGACAATAAACCCGGCCAAATCAAAAAACACATCACCCATGGTGGCATATTCCCAATCGATCAGGTATTTTTTGCCCTGACGACAAATAATGTTTTGTGGGTTCAAGTCGTTGTGACACAGCCCCAGTGTCGGTGGTCTGGGTGATAACCGTTCGAGTCCGGTTATCACATCAATAAACTGTTGTTGTTCAATGGCAGTCAAAACCAGCTGATTGCGGTATTGGGTTAGGTGTTGAACCAAATCTAGTGTTGGCAGCGCCATAGGCGGTTTTACTTGATGAACCATCACCAATTGCCGGGCAAACTGTTTGAGTTCGACTTGGGGCCATTGATGGGCGCTGGTATGCAATCCATTGATATACTCGATAATGGCCATTTGCTGGTTGTGTTCAATGATTTGGGGGGTAAACCCAAGTTTGGCCATGGTGTTTTGTAGTTCGATCTCGGTTGGGTTGGTTGGCCTTGTTGGGTGTAAGCGGGCGACGAAAGTCCCTTTGGCAGTGGTTATCTTGTACACCAAATGATTCAACCCCTCATTCAGCAAATCGATGCTGTTGATCATCGCCTCCTTGAAAAAGGGGTGGTTGACTATTGCCTTCATATAGCCTTCATGCCGTTGCAGATTGGCGCTCAAGAGTGACCAACGATTGACGCCATTGCAGATAACCCCATACAGACATCAGCGTAAAAAATATAAACAAGACGGCGGTGGGATAAAACCCTTTTTCGACATACAGGTAAACCGCAACAACATCGATAACAAACCAATAAAGCCAGTTTTCAAGCACTTTTTTGGCGACAAGGTAGGTGCTCACAACGCTGAAGCAACTGGTCAATGAATCAAGATAAGCAAAGTCGGCGTGCGTGTAATTGTCCATGATATATCCGAGAACCATAGAAATAACAAAAGTGATTCCTATGATGCGGCCATGCAGTGGTAACGACCATGACTGAATAGGCAATTGTTGTTGCGACTTAACGGCATCGCGGTGATTGCGCCAGCTATACCAGCCGTAAAAAGCCATCGCCATGTAGAATACATTGAGTGCCGAATCCATCAGTAGCGCACCGTTAAAAAACAACAGCGTATAAATAAAGGTGCTGAAAAACGCTGCAGGCCAGCACCACAGGCTCTGCTTCATCGCCAGCCACAAGTAGGTTACCGACAGCAATACCGCCAAATATTCCCAGTAAGACATCGCCTGAAAACCGGTCAGTGTTTGGCTTAATAACTCGCCCATTAGCGCTTAAAACCCTTTGGTGGGTGAGTTGGGGTCTAAATCGGCATTGATAAACTTGCAGACAAAAATCATTTTGCCGAATCGTTCAAAAGAGGTTCTCATTTCAGCGGTTAATATCGGCATTAAAATGTCATACTCGCCAAACACTTGGGTACTCATGGTATTGGTGAGCACAGTCAAATCTGGCTGACGATTGAGGCGGTCGATAAAATCTTTGATGGGGGGAATAAATTCTTCGTTTAAAGGGTAGTTACTGATCTCAATAGATAAATGCATGAGTGGTTCCTGTGTTTTTTCGATATTGGCAATCATCGCTTGCCAATATCGATTTCATTGATATCTAAAAATTATAGCGCAAAGTCGCACCAAAGCGGGCAGGTTCTCCTAACTGGGTATAGGTTTTTGCTTCGTAGCCGTCACGCGGATCGTTGCCGAAGAAAAAACCTCGAACACCGTAATCTTCATCAAACACGTTGCGTCCCCACAAGGTGATATCCCAATCATTACCCTGATAACCCACAGCCATGTTGATCAAACTGAAATTTTCAGATTTAGAGTCGTGGCTCATTGAATAATAAAACGCATCTTTACCCTCGGCGTTGATTCGCACAAACCATTGTTCATCAAAGGTGTAAACCGCACCCACATTATATTGATACTCAGGGGCATGGGCTTGATCACGACCACTCTTGTCAGTGCCGTCTTGAGCAATAAAATCTTTAACCTCAGTTTGCAACCAACCGAAGTTGGCAAACAATTGCAGCGAACTGTTTATATCATAAGTTAACTCGGTTTCTACACCATAGTTGCTGCCACTGGCGCCGTTCTCAATATAACCAGTGAAGGTTGGCGTATTGCCATCAGCGCCAGACTCGGTAACGTAACCTTTGAGTTGAACATCGTCACGATGAGAGTAGAACGCACTGAAACGCACCACAAAATTGCCCTCATCGTTAGTGCCTTTTACGCCAAACTCGATATTGTGCAAAACCTCTGGAGAAAACGACTTTCTTTTGGCTAGAAATTCGGTTGTCGCATCCTGACCATCAACAATGGCTTTGCCAATGGCTTCGCCGTTAACGCCACCGGCTTTGTACCCGCGTGAAAGCGTGGTGTAAATCATGGTTTGGTCGTTAACCTGATAACGGGCATCAAATTTGCCACCCCACATCGTATCGACAGTAGACTCTACAGTATCGCCACTATCTAGGTAATCTGCCGTGCGCTGCTCAGCTCGTAAACCTGCGGTAATGGTGACCTGATCATCAATTTGCCAGTCTCGCTGGCCATAAACGGCGACATTTACAGTGTCTAAAGTGCTGTCGAACAAAGGCGTAAAGCCGTAAACCGACAATCGCTGTAAGGCGACTTTTTTATCCTGTCGATAGAAACCTGCAACCCAATTGGCGTTTGAGCCGGTTTTTGCCGTGGCCCGTAAGTCTACCGTGCGGCTGTTGTGATCGCGAAAGTAGTGATCAAATGAAGAATATTCCCAGTCGTGGAAATTGGTGTGGGTCCAGTCTTCATCATAACCATAAGCCAAATCAGAGCTATTGACGCTGGTTTGCAGGCTCAAGTCTGCGCTGACAAAGGCGGTGTAATGTCCGGTGATACTCAAGGCTTTGGTTCTTTGAGTATCAAAACCAGGTTGGTCTGACAGAGTTTCGCGGGTATTGTCCAACGAAAAGGTATCATAACCATTGTCGGCGTCAAAAAAATGGGTGGCTAGGTCTACTTTCAAATCTTCGGTTGCGGTCCAGGCCAAATTCAGACGAGCACCGAACTCTTCGATATTGTTGGTATCATCGCGGTTTAAGTGGCGGTTTGAAATATAACCATCGCTTGATAACTTTTGCACGGCCATGCGGTAATTCAAATTGTCGGTAATGGCCATACCATGCGCCACGGCAGCTTGGCGGCTGTTGTAATTGCCGTAAGACAATTGTACTTTGCCGCTCTGCTCGCCGTCTGCTGGCGCGCCTTTTAAGTTGATCATGCCAGCCATGGCACTAGCGCCAAAACGAGTGCCTTGGGGACCACGGAAAATCTCAACCTGATCAATATCAAACAAGGTCGCCGCAGTGCCAATGCCGCTGTAGTCGATACCGTCAATGGTGACACCTACTGAAGGGTTCACCGCATCAACAAATTCGCTGCGCTCACCGATACCGCGCACCTGAAAAAACCGTGCGCGTGAAGCACCCGAAGCAAAGTTGACATTAACCGAGGTATTCAGTACATCTTCAAGATGCTGGGCATTACGCTGGCGCATCACATCGGCGGTGATCACCGCCACACTCGCGGGTGTTTGTTGTAGGTTTTGTTGCTTAAAATCACCCGAGATCGTAATGACTTCAATGGCCTCTTTTTTGCTATTGGCGTCATTAGTAGCGTCATCGGCGTGGGCTACAGAAATAGCACTTAAAATAGACAGGGTTAACAGGGATAATTTGGTGTTCATCGGGCATCCGTTGGATAACTGTTAATAACAATTCGGATGAAAGGGCAATAAAGAAGTAATAACGCAGTTAATACGTGCATACCATCCCTACGCCGGTATTATCCGGATCAGGTTTAAGGGTTCGCTATGCATCTCAGCTGATAATTCAGCACCCCTTGGAATAGAGCGATTTTATATCACATCGGTGAGCAATGGAACCGTTGTTAAAGCTTGATTTGATCTCACATCATCTCTATTCCCCATAAACAAACTTGCCAAACCCCCAATTCAATAATACACTGCCCGCCACTTGTCGGAGTGCCTGATCGTTATTGAAAAGGCTGAGACCGCTTTATGCGGGATCCGTGGAACCTGACCAGGTTAAAACCTGCGTAGGAAACAAGCAATCGAAAAATTACGCCCTATAGGTGTACATGTCGCTTCTCGTTCCACACCTCTCCTGCAAGCTCTCTGTTTTTATAAACCAGATAAATCAACATTGCATCAGGAGCAAACATGACTTCAAGAAGAGCCAACAGAGCAGCTGCACAGGACTATATAGATAATCTTGGTGGCCAGACCTACCCCAATTCAACCAAAGTTTACATCAAAGGCAAACTGCCCGGCGTGCGCGTGCCAATGCGTGCAATCGCCCTGGCAGACAGCCTTGTCAGCGGTGGTAAAGACAATCCAGTATTTGAGAAAAATGAACCTGTGCTGGTTTACGATACTTCCGGCGTGTTCACTGACCCAGATGCCAGCATCAACGTGCGTGAAGGATTGCCCAAGTTTAAACAACAGTGGATTGAAGACCGTCAAGATACTGAACAGTTGCCGTCTTTAACTTCGCGATTCAGCCAGGAGCGCATGGCAGACGACGGTCTTGATCACCTGCGCTTTGAAAACTTGCCTAAAGCCCGACGAGCACTCGAAGGCAAAAACGTCACCCAACTGCACTATGCCAGAAAGGGCATTATCACGCCTGAGATGGAATTCATCGCCATTCGCGAAAACATGGGGCGCGCCGAAGAAAATGATGAATTGCTCAAACTCCAACACGCTGGCCAGTCTTTTGGCGCCAACCTGCCCAAATATATTACCCCTGAATTTGTTCGTGATGAAGTTGCCGCTGGTCGTGCGGTTATTCCTTGCAGCATCAACCACCCCGAAGCTGAGCCGATGATCATCGGGCGTAACTTTTTGGTCAAGGTTAACGCCAATATCGGTAACTCTTCAGTGGGTTCGTCTATCGAAGAAGAAGTCGAAAAATTGGTTTGGTCTACCCGTTGGGGTGCCGACACCGTTATGGATTTGTCGACCGGGCGCTACATTCACGAAACCCGTGAATGGATCATTCGTAACTCGCCAGTGCCTATTGGCACCGTGCCCATCTATCAAGCCCTTGAGAAAGTTAACGGTGTTGCCGAAGATATGACTTGGGAGATTTTCCGCGATACCCTGATTGAACAGGCAGAGCAGGGGGTTTCTTACTTCACCATTCACGCTGGCGTATTATTGCGTTACGTGCCGATGACAGCCAAACGGGTCACCGGCATTGTCTCGCGCGGCGGCTCTATCATGGCCAAATGGTGTTTGTCTCATCATAAAGAAAACTTCATTTACACCCACTTTGAAGAAATCTGCGAGATCATGAAAGCCTATGACGTTGCATTCTCTTTGGGTGACGGTTTGCGACCGGGCAGTATCGCCGATGCCAATGACGAAGCACAATTTCGTGAATTGGAAACGCTGGGCGAACTGGCCAAAATCGCTTGGAAACACGATGTTCAGGTCTTTATCGAAGGCCCAGGACATGTGCCGATGCACCTGATCAAAGCCAATATGGACAAGCAACTAGAATGCTGTCACGAAGCCCCATTTTATACCTTAGGTCCGCTAACTACCGATATTGCACCGGGATACGATCACATCACTTCGGGTATCGGTGCCGCAATGATTGGCTGGTATGGTTGCGCGATGTTGTGTTACGTCACGCCAAAAGAGCATTTGGGCCTGCCCAACAAAGAAGACGTGAAAGAGGGCATGATCACCTACAAAATTGCCGCCCACGCGGCAGATTTGGCCAAGGGTCATCCGGGCGCACAAATTCGGGATGATGCTTTGTCGAAAGCCCGTTTTGAATTCCGTTGGATGGACCAATTCAATCTAGGATTAGACCCTGAGCGCGCTCTCCAATATCACGATGAAGCCATGCCACAGGAATCCGGTAAAATCGCCCATTTTTGTTCAATGTGTGGACCAAAATTCTGCTCTATGAAGATTTCGCAAGAAGTGCGTGACTATGCTAAAGATTTGCAGCGCATTGAAGTTAAATTGTCGGAAGAAGCCGAGTCGGGCATGGCCGAAAAATCCCGCGAGTTTCGCGAAAAAGGCAGCGAACTCTACCACATGGCGGAGTAACACATGAAGAGCGTGGCTGTTGTTGGCGCGGGATTGATGGGCAGGCTCAGTGCGCTGAGTCTGCATCGCAAAGGATTGAAAGTTACGTTGTTCGACAAAGACGACAAAAAGGGTGAACTCAGTG
>JABSOG010000307.1 GCA_013216025.1 Algicola sp.
CGTCCAGTTTACGGTGGTCGAGCCACCGACAGTGCGCCCCTGCAATATTGCAATGGCTTTGTCTTTGGTTCTGCGACCAGAGGATTCCTGATATAAATCCGGATAGGCAGACTTTTCTTCCATCGCAAAATCACTGGACGATTTAAACCCGCCCATTTCTACGACGATCACTTTAAAACCGGCCTTTGCCAGCTCCTCAGCACTGATACCGCCGCCAGCACCGGAGCCAATGATCACTACATCGGCTTCAAAATGCTGACTGCTGGTAAGTTTGGCACCATCGACATGATCCCAGCCTTTGGCTAGCCCCTGTTTTATTGGATCTGTTATCATCGTCTAAATCCCCAAGTCCGGTTTTTCGTAGTTCAATACTGCCCAGTTGTCCGGGTTGCCATAAAATGAAGCCACAACCAATTCTTTCAATCCTTCATAGGCGGTGTTCAATAACCCTATATAACTGGTGCGCCATCCTTCGATTAATTTAATCGCCTGCTCGGTAGACATTTCATTAAGATATGAAAAACTGCCCGCATAGGCCAACATGGTCAATCGGTTAGTCAATAAACCAAACAGGTCTTCTAATTCTTTAAGGGTGTGAGGCGGCAATCGTTTCATCGCGATACGCATTCCATCAATCACTTGTACTATCTTTTGTTTTCTCAACGCTGGTTCTTCAGGCAATACACCCGCCAAAAAGACAGGCACTAACGCAGCCAATGCCATACTTACATCATCAGTCACTAAATCAGTATCGAGAATATCCAAGTCTGAGCAGCCGTAAAGACTGGTCCCAGTCACCAGTATTGAGCCGGTTAACAAACCGGTTTTTAAGAAGGATCGCCTGTCCATTATTCATCACTTTTGGATAATTGAGTGCTGACAGTTTAAACTGGTCCTACCATTTTGCAAGTGTGAATGCATGTAGCCAAAGTATGTAGTCAGGATTGGTTATGCTTTTGTGATGGGTTACAATTGCCATAACGAAGACCCGAGATTTATCGAATAGTGATAGTAGAGAGTAGCTTCAAACCTGCCTGGTGGATGAGAAACCCCCATTTGCAAACGATTTTGCCCCGTTTTTATCGAAAGCGGCACAGCATAAGCACCATTGATGAGCAATTGGAGTTACCTGACGGCGACTTCGTTGAGCTGTGCTGGACAGACAAACCTGACCCAAACAGCGCCAAACCTGTGGTTGTGTTGTTTCATGGTCTGGGTGGTTCAATTGACAGTTTCTATGCCAGAGGCATGATGGAAGTGATCGTCAACAGTGGCTGGACTGGGGTGTTGATGCATTTTCGTGGTTGCGGTAAAAAAACCAACCGTCACGCACAGGCCTACCACTCTGGTGAAACGACTGATGCCCGCTATTTGATTGAAGTGTTAAAAGAGCGATATCCCAACAGCCCACTGGCAGCGATAGGATTTTCTCTTGGTGGTAATATGCTGTCTAAATATCTGGGTGAAAGTGGAGATGACAGTCTCTTAGATGCAGCAGTTGTGATTTCGGCGCCGTTGAGATTATCACCCTGTGCCAAACGCATGAGCCGTAATTTCTCGCGGGTCTATCAAAAATTCTTGCTCGATATGCTCAAAAAAGGTCTGATCAAGAAATTAGGCTTTCTCAAAGAAAAATTTCCGCTGAGTATAACCCCGCAGGATGTAAAAAGAATCAAAACGTTAAAGGAGTTCGATGACTTGGTCACCGGCCCGCTTCACGGTTTTGAAAATGCCGAAGACTATTATGCCAAATGTAGTGGAATTCAATTTTTGAAGGGTGTCACCACACCCACACTGATTATTCATGCCGCCGATGATCCTTTTATGACCCATCAAGTCCATCCGGTACCCGAAGACTTGTCTCCGGCCATTCGCTACGAACTCAGCAGCGGTGGCGGTCATGTCGGTTTTATTCACGGCAAACATCCATTAAAACCCGAATTCTGGCTCGAACAACGAGCACCCGCTTTTATTGAAGCAGAACTGAGTAAGAAGTTGAGCAAAAAGCTGAGCAAAAAATTGAGTGAAATTGAATCATGATAATTCCCGCCGAACAAATTAACCCCGAAACGCTAAACAGCATTATAGAAGCTTTTGTTTTGAAGGAAGGCACCGATTACGGTGAGCTAGAAAAGTCGCTTGAAGAAAAAGTTGAAGATGTGAAACGGCTGCTGAAATCGGGCGAAGTGCTTTTGGTTTATTCAGAGCTACATGAGACAGTGAATGTTTTGCCTAAAGATCAATTTGAAACTGCAGATGAATATGATGAGCCTGGTAATGAATATGATCAATCTCGTTAGTTGAGGTTGAATGGTTGGCACGGCTGCACTTGAATCGCTACCGCTAGGATGGCCTGCGGCCATGAAAATCAAAAGCCTCACCACGGAGGCACGGAGAGGCGGAGGAAACAAAGAGGAAAAGATCAAAAAACACAAAACACAAAACACAAAAAAACATGATTTAGGTCCTTTGGGATTAATTTTTTAGTTCGTTTTTGCTTTTAGTCTTTCCTCTTTCTTTCCTCCGTGACTCCGTGCCTCCGTGTTGAAGCTCTTGACCTTAATGGCCGCAGGCCAAAAGACAGGCATAAAAAAACTCGCTGATACACAAGGTAAAAGCGAGTTGAATAAATCAAAGTTCAAGATAACAAAAGACAAACCTATAATGCAGTCCATGCAGTTAAATTGCAATTATCAGGCGATAAATGGCGACTTAACTGCGGTGAATGAAGGTTTGGCCTCAAATGATGTAACAAAGCGTTATTTGATGACATTTAGTTAACAAAAAAATATTTTTCATTCTCAGTTTTTTAACGGCCGCAGCGCACGACGTTTCTTCCACACGAAATCTCTTTTTTTGAATACCTGGAAGAACAAAATCACCCCGGTCAGAGAAAATAAGGTGCCGAAGGCCGCAAATATAATCAACATCCAGTTATGACTGTCGCTGCGTTCGCTGTAATCCATGATGTGCAACATCCAGAAGAAATCATAAACCCGCCAGATATCACTTCTTACTCTGACCAGCGAACCAGTATCAGGTGACAGATATAAAGTGGTATCAACCATATCGTCGAATTTGGCCTGCCACAGGTTTTTTCTGCGTCCCATCTCTTGCGGTAACTGTTCAAGAAAATTCAAAGACACCAATGCAGCATCGCCAATATAATAACCTTGCACCAGCTCACGAATTTGTGCTTCGCTTAATTTGGCCACAGTGTCGCCCGTGACCCCATTAAACCATTGTTGCCCTTTATCTGTTCTCACCTTGTAAACAGGCAGCTGCAACAAACTGCTATAACTGATGGATTTGATATTGCCGCTAATTTTTTCAAGCAATGTCTCAATTGAATATTGATAGGCACTGCGAGGCAAGTCTTCACTATGTTCACGGTTTACCAAGTGGTCACCATGAACTTTGTCACCCGGTATAGCACTCATCACCAGTCCGCCGGTGATCCACAACACCAACTGGATGCCCAATACCAAGCCCGCCCATTTATGGATCATGCGCGAATATTTAAATACGGTGGTCTTTTTCATTATGTTTTGAACTGTCTAGTCGGCAAAATTTATCGTTTATTGTAAGGTTTCTGCTTGCAATTGCCAGTATAAAACGTCGTCTATGCAAATGTAACAAAAAGTACAACGAAACAGCCCGGTACACACGCCTCAGACTATACCGACTTAGTTGCTGAGATATCTCTTACAAGTCTGTGCGAACCAATGGTTTTAGGAATCTTGAAAAATCTGCGCCAAAGTTATTACCTTGTTGTTTTTACTCGACTTGTCATATCGAAACCTAAGATATTTGAAGTAAGTATAAAGTTCGATATCGACAATGTGTCTTTTTTAGCTGAGATAAAATCAGTATCATATCTCCTGAAAACAGTGATGGAAGAACAGGGATCTGCAGCGATGAGCTAATGCCAGGGTGGTCAGAGTCAGGATGAAAAAGAAGCACGGCTTGGAAGAGTTAAGCTTGGTTGAATGGAGTTCGACCCTATCAGGAAGATTGAAACTTAATCGAACAAATGGATTTTGTTGTAGTCCATTGACCAACCGGATGAGCTAGGAAGTACGCGGAGCGTTGCAAACAAGCAAGGAAGGATCAGGAAGATCAAGCTTTATGGGAATACCGGGAGTATAAAATTGACCGCAAAACAAAGACCATTGATAAAGCGATTTCAGGCGCACAGTCTCCAAAAGGAGATTTGTTGCGCCTTTGCGCTTTGATGGGCCAAATAAAAAGGGCCAAGCCAATTTATGATTGACAGGATCGGCGAAACCTACAACGCCAGCAGTTTTTTGACCACTGACTTGTTGGCCTCAGGAAAGTCGACGGTAGCCAACTCACCAATCTCAAACCACTCAAACAACTGGCCTTCACAGCCTGAAGCCGTACCGTCAAAGTCATCTACCCGAATAAAATCCAAGTGCACATTAACTTTTGGATAATCATGTTCGATACGCATGAATGTTGACGAGCGTTTAACCTCGATACCAATTTCTTCCTTTAACTCTCGATGCAAAGCCTGATCAACAGTTTCTCCAATCTCAACCTTGCCACCAGGAAACTCCCACTTGCCACCTTGGTGCACATCCTCTGCTCGCTTAGTCAGAAACACTTTGTTACCCTGCAACACAATGCCAACAGCCACATGAACCGTTTTTTTGGTCGAGATTTTATTTGCTTGAGTCACAACGGCCCTCTTTATGGTTACTTCCATTAAGGTCAACAGCCCTAAGGTTGCTTCCTTTAAGGTTGATAAACCACCTCAACGTCATAATCATCATCGTCAAAGTCGTCATCATCATCACTGTTGTCGTCGTCCTTGTGAGCAGCAATCGCTTCCTCGTGATACGTATCCCACTTAAATTCAACTTCTTCTTCGTGCTCAACTTCCAGCACTCTTGGCATATCTTCAAGAGTCTTGAGAATATCCATGCACAACTCGTGAGTATTCACTTTACTAGCAGCCGAAATGTAATGTATCGGACCATCCCATTCCAAAGCCTCTATCACTTGGTCGGCCACTTCTTGCACTTCATCTTCAAGCAACAAGTCAATCTTGTTAAAGACCAACCAAATCGGTTTGGCCGCGACTTTGGCACTATACTTTTGCAGCTCGGCCAAAATAGTCTTGGCATTCTCGACCGGGTTTGAACCATCAGCAGGTAGCAACTCAACAATGTGCAATAACACACGACAGCGTGCCAAATGCTTTAAAAAGCGGATCCCAAGTCCAGCACCATCCGCCGCACCTTCAATAAGACCAGGAATATCGGCAATAACAAATGAACGATGTGCTGCTGGGCTGACAACCCCGAGATTTGGTACCAACGTAGTAAACGGATAATCGGCAACTTTGGGTTTGGCTTTGGACACACTGCGGATAAGTGTCGATTTACCGGCGTTAGGCAGACCGAGCAAACCCACATCAGCCAATAACATCAGCTCTAGTTTAAGATCGCGAACCTCACCTGTGGTACCCGACGTTTTTTGCCGTGGTGCCCGATTGGTACTGCTTTTAAAACGCGTATTGCCCAAACCATGAAAGCCGCCTTTGGCCACCATTAACTTTTGCTTGTGTTGGGTAAGATCGCCAATCACTTCACCGGTATCAACATCAGACGCCCGGGTACCCACTGGCACCTTAAGAAAGCAATCCTGACCGCGCCGACCCGTTTTATTTGCGGTGTGGCCATTTTTACCACGATCCGCTTTGTGAAAACGGGTAAAGCGATAATCAACCAGGGTATTAAGACCTTCGTCACCCACCAGATAAACGTCGCCGCCGTCGCCGCCGTCGCCGCCATCAGGGCCGCCTTCAGGCACATACTTTTCACGCCTAAAACTGGCAATACCATTGCCACCGTCACCAGCGTCAACTTTGATTTCAACTTCATCAACAAATTTCATGGCTTCAAAACTCCCAAGACTATTTTTCGGCTACCGCCGGCAGCACTAAATCTACAATCAACCCCTGCTCTTGGTTCATCCATGAACCCGCAGGGTTATGTACAGGATGTACGGTAATTCGCGTTCACATTTTGCACATGGATGTGCTTATTAGGGCAATGCATGGAGCAATTGCCGAGGATGTGAAGGAGCGATAACCACATCCCTGTGCAAAAAAAAACCCCGCAATTGCGGGGTTTTTTAAACAAACAATGTTTGTTACTCAACAATGCTTACATAGCGACGGTTACTAGGACCTTTAATCGCAAATTGTACTTTCCCTTCAGAAAGTGCAAATAAGGTATGGTCTCTACCGATGCCGACATTGTCACCAGGGTGGAATTGTGTTCCACGCTGACGTACGATGATGCTACCCGCCAAAACAGACTCGCCGCCGTATCGCTTAACGCCTAAGCGTTTGCTTTCGGAGTCGCGACCGTTACGAGTACTACCTGCAGCCTTTTTATGTGCCATGTTAGTGCTCCTATTTAGGCGTTAATGCCAGTTATTTTAACTTCAGTAAACCACTGACGGTGGCCCTGTTGCTTACGTGAATGCTTACGACGTCTAAATTTAACAATCGTCACTTTATCACCACGACCATGAGATATAACCTCAGCCGTTACTTTTCCACCGTCTACGTAAGGAGCGCCAATTTTGACATCATCACCGCCGGCAACCATGAGTATTTTATCAAACTCAATAACCGCACCAGTTTCGATGTCTAGCTTCTCTAGACGAACGGTTTGGCCTTCAGCCACACGGTGTTGTTTACCACCACTTTGGAAAACCGCGTACATATTTAACTCCGTTCATTTTGTGCGCACACATTGGCGCATACAATTTTCATTCAGGGCGCGGATTCTACGCGAATTGATAACAGTGATCAAGGGCAATCAACAAAAAGATCGCTGCAAAAATGATCACGACTTATTTTTACGAAAAAGGGCTTTAATGCACACAAAGGATTATGAGTAAAGCATCAGATTAGTGTATTATCGCGAGCAATATTTTTTGCTTTAGAAGTCTGCGAACTGCCCACCATGGATCTCAACAGGATTACTGACTTATCCAAACAGGATATGTCTGCCGTTAACAGTTTAATTTATGATCATTTGCGCTCCGATGTAGCCCTTGTCAATCAACTGGGTTTTTACATCGTCAACGGTGGCGGTAAACGAATCCGGCCACTATTAACCGTGCTCGCCGCTCGCGCACTCGATTATCAAGGCGACCACCACATTACACTGGCTGCCATCATTGAATTTATTCACACCGCCACGCTGCTGCACGACGATGTAGTGGACGAATCGACCATGCGCCGAGGCAAAGACACCGCCAACGAAGTTTTTGGCAATCAGGCCAGTGTATTGGTCGGAGACTTTCTTTATACCCGTTCATTTCAAATGATGGTCAGCATCGAAAAAATGCCCGTCATGCAAATTCTCGCGGATGCAACCAACGTCATCGCCGAAGGTGAAGTGCTGCAATTGATGAATTGCAACGATCCTAACACCACAGAAGAAAGCTACCTTAAAGTCATTTATTGCAAAACAGCCCGCCTGTTTGAAGCGGCCACCCAATTGGCCGCCATCATAGCAAACAAAGATGAGCAAACCGTTGAAGCCATGCGCTTGTACGGTATGCACCTAGGCACCGCCTTTCAGTTGATTGACGACGTACTCGATTACTCTGCCAGCAGTGATGATTTGGGCAAGAACATCGGTGATGACTTAAGTGAAGGCAAACCCACGCTGCCGCTTATACATGTGATCAACAACGGCACCGAAGAACAAAAACAATTGGTCAGGGATGCAATAGAGCACCGTACAGGTATGGACAACCTCGACGCCATCATGGATGCATTAAAAGAAACCAAAGCGTTTGACTACGCGACAAAGATGGCCCAGCTTGAAGCACAGCGTGCGATAGATGCAATCGGATTTTTGCCGGAGTCAGAACACAAGCAAGCTTTGACTGCTTTGGCTCGGATTGCGGTTGAGCGCAAGAGCTAACGCCCTTGCTTGGTGCATTGGCGTAAAAAGACACGCCACTGCACATGTATTGACGCAACAAGACGCGTCAATGGGAAAGCAAATAAATTGATAAAAGCTTTTGACAAAAAAAATGCCCTCACCCACCAAAAGCAGGGAAAGAGCATTCAAGCATTGTTAGCGATTTGATTAACCAGTAACCCTTTTAACCAGTAACAAACGCAACGCCTTTTTTAACATCACCCGCAAGGGTGTCTTTCATGTCGTTCAACGCTTTTTCTTCAAAAGCGCTCAAATCACCGATAGGCAGCAATTCTTCAACACCATTTGGACCCAAACGCATTGCTTGTGCGAAGAATGCAGCGTGTTCGCCATCGCCTTCAACATAGGCATACTCAACAACAGCTTGGTCGCCGTTCATGGCGTTGGCCAAAGACAAACAGAAACGGGCAGCAGCCTGACCCATTGACAAAGTAGCCGATCCAGCACCGGCTTTGGCTTCAACAACTTCAGTTCCGGCGTTTTGGATGCGGGTAGTCAAGCTTTCAACTTCTTCATCAGAGAACTCAACACCTTCAACCTGTGACAGCAATGGCAGAATAGTCGTGCCGCTGTGACCGCCAATGACTGGAACCATGACTTCAGTAGCGCTCAAACCTTTAACTTGTGCGACGAAAGTTTCAGAACGGATAACATCCAAAGTAGTCACACCGAACAGGCGCTTGGCATCATAAGTACCGGCTTTCTTGAATACTTCGGCAACGATTGGCACAGTGGTATTTACCGGGTTGGTGATAACACAAACCATGGCTTTTGGACAGTTTTGGACGATAGCTTCAGCCAAACCTTTGATAATGCCAGCGTTGGCTTTAAACAAATCAGCACGGTCCATGCCAGGCTTACGCGGCATACCGGCAGGGATCATAACGATTTCGGCACCAGTCAACGCTTTGCCCAAATCGTCTTTTGAGAAACCTTCAATCTTGACATCGGTAGGGATATGGCTCA
>JABSOG010000308.1 GCA_013216025.1 Algicola sp.
TGAGCGCTAGTGTTTCCGGTTCAGGCAGTTAGACAGTTGTGGTTACCGAAACGACGCCAACACACGTGCCAACCCCAACGCCAGACCCGGCACCGGTCGCCAAAAAAGTATTGGTGATAGGTGCCGGAATGTCAGGTATTAAAGCCGCCCATAAGCTGGCTGCTGCGGGTTTTGATGTTCAAGTGCTTGAAGGCCGTGACAGGTTGGGCGGGCGAACTTGGAGCAACAATGCCATGGGCACGCCGCTGGATATGGGCGCAAGTTGGATCCACGGCATTGAGGGCAATCCAATTCATCAACTGGCCACTGATTTGTCGGTGCCTTTGGTTGAGTGGGATTACGATAATCAGGTGACATACGACCATCAGGGCAACATCGATTATGACATCGACGGCAAAATGCAAAGTGTTGAAACCGACTTATTCAGTTGGGCCACAGTGGCGCTGCTCAATGACCAAGATGCAACGGTGCAGGATGCGATAAATATCGGTGTGCAAAACGGCGATTTGGACCACATGAATCCGATGGAAGTGGAATTTATGACCAACGTTTTGGTAGAGCAGGATACCGCCGCCGATGCCAGCGATGTCTCTATCGCCGGAGTGTTGGAATTGGGCGAGTTTGGTGGCCCCGATGTGATATTCCCGCAGGGTTATGATGCACTGGTCAAAGCGATGGCAGCCGATTTGGATGTAAAGCTGAACACTTGGGTTAAAGCGATTCGTTACGACCAAACCATGGTGACAGTTGAAACCAGCCAAGGAGATTTTGAGGCGGACTATGTGATAGTCACAGTGCCGCTGGGTGTGTTGAAAAAAGGTGTGATTGATTTCACTCCTGCCTTGCCACAAAACAAATTGGCAGCAATTGCAGCACTGGATATGGGGGTGCTGAATAAAGTTTATCTGCACTTTGGCGAGGTCTTTTGGGATAACTCTGTGACCAACATGGCCAATATCAGCGAGCAAAAAGGCCACTGGAGTTATTGGATAAATCTGGAACCTGCAACCGGAAAACCTATCCTTGGCGCATTCAATGTCGCAAGCTTCGGCAAAGAGATTGAGGATTTGACTGATGAGCAGATTATCGCCAAAGCGATGGAAACCTTGAAAACCATGTATGGCAACGATATCCCGCAACCAGCAGACCACCTAATCACCCGCTGGGGCAAAGATGAATTTACTTACGGTTCTTATTCATATATTCCAAAAGGTGCAAGCGCCAGTATGCGTAATGATTTGGCCGAACCTGTTGATGGCAAGGTGTTGTTTGCCGGTGAGGCGACCCATTCTGAGCATCCTTCTACTGTACATGGGGCGTTTCTTTCTGGTGAGCGAGAGGCTGATCGGGTTATTTCGTTGGCTGGTAGGTGATTGGTCTTGGGCGCACATGGAGGCCGTCGCAAAAGCCTGAAAAGGGTGGCGTAGGGGCTGGCCCCGTCCACGCCCTTGTATGGGATGCCAATAAATCTGGGCAAGGGCGCGCACGGGGGCGGCCCCTACGGCGGATTATTCGGACATAATGTTGATGCCATGGGGTTTTGCGATAGCCTCCATGGAGGTTGTCGCGAAAGCCTGATTGGAACTACCATTCGTAGGATGGGCCGAGCTACGCGAGGCCCATCAAATATATTCGGTTGAAATACACCCATTTATTGCACCCAAAACTCCCGATTCAACAAGGATTGTGCGAATCGACAACAATTGATGGGCCTCGGTTCCCTCGGACCATCCTACATTGAGGTGAAAATTGACTTTTGCACCGACCCCCATTTATGTACGCCCTACGCAAAATCAAAACGCCGTCGCAACTATATCCCCAGTCCTACTGTACTCATAGTTCAGCACCAATGACTATTCCAACACATCAAACCCGGGCGAACCACCAGCAGACAATGACCTAATGTATCAGGGTTTTATCCACTATAATGATTTGACTAAGTAAATTATCAAACGGTTAGTTTCAAAGCATGGTGTGGCTATTACTGCGAACTCTACTTGGGCAGCGATTAAAGCAAAACAGATGCTTGATGGCAGTGAACATTTGAAATGGACTAAAAGCAAATACGACGCCTATGATGATGACCATTTAAAAAAGTCATTAAGCGAGTTAGATGATAAAAACCTAAGAGTGGTTAGGTCGTCGGGTGATACGGCGGCAGAAATTAAAAGGCACAGTGCTGATAGCATTCATAGTGCTGAGTATTTTAATCCTTATCAGGAAAATGCTCAAATGGAGCCCTTAAATGCTGTCGCCAAATATGATGGAG
Organism: Algicola sp.; assembly: GCA_013216025.1. Lineage (GTDB taxonomy): Bacteria > Pseudomonadota > Gammaproteobacteria > Enterobacterales > Alteromonadaceae > JABSOG01. Next base: position 2,270 of record JABSOG010000308.1, read on the forward strand.
AACATTTAACCCTTTGGGCTGGCAGTCAATCACCCACCCAAGCCACCGATTATGTCGCTTCTGTCACAGGCATTTCGCTAGATAAAATTACCATACATTCGATGCGTTCTGGTGGTGGGCTTGGACGTCGCTATTTCTATGATTTTATTGCCGAAGCGGCCTATTTGGCGATACAAACCAAAAAAATGGTCAAACTATTATGGATCAGAGAAGACTGTATTCAACATGGTCGATATCATTTGGCAAGGTGTGACAATAACACCATCGCTTTGGATTAAAATCATAATATTTTGCTGTGGGACACTGTCATTACCAGTGGCAATAATTATGGTTACATCGGCCGTAATATGATCATGGACTATTACGCCGCCAACACGCCTCATCGCAGGACCCGTCATAATGAAGGCAGTGATCAAGTCTTATTGCCGGGATCTTGGCGCAGTGTTGACGCGCATCCAATGACGTTGGCCTGCGAGTGTTTTGTTGACGAAGTCGCGGTTAAAATCAAAAAAGATCCGCTTGAATTACGACTTCAATGGCTTAGTAATGCTGTAACAGCGACAAAGAGCGATAACGCTAATTCTAAATCGGGTTCTGGTTCTAGCCACCAGGTGAAGGAAAGACAAGCGCTGCTAAAGAACGTGCTTCATCAGGTTAGAAAGTATTCGGGCTGGGATAAAGCCTTAGGGGCCAATCGCGGAAAAGGCATTTCGTTAAGTTATTTCTATGGTACCTATGTGTCTCAGGTTGCTTATATTTCATATCGCAAGAATAAAGTATCAATAGACAAAATCGTCTGTGTCGTCGATTGTGGCCTTGTGATCAACCCTAATTTTGTTGAGTCGCAAATAGAAGGTAGCATCATTTGGTCATTATCAGCCGTTATAAATCCATCAATTAAGGTGGTAGCAGGACGCGTGGTTCAGTCTAATTTTCATGATTATCCAGCAGCGATGAGGGCCTGATTTTAACGCTGACTATTTTAATGTGGGCAAATTCACGATCTACGTAAAATCAAAACGCCGTAACAACAATATCCCCAGTGCGGCTGTATTCATAACTCAGCACCAGCGATTGCTCAAGTACATCAAACCCGGCCACATACAACCATTGCCCTAGTACTTTTGTCTGTTTGGTTTCAAGGTTAACTCTGATCAATTCGCGGCTTTCATCGACTTTTTTGCCGTAAATTAAGGCTGTTTCGGTAGCTTTGATATTGAGGCCGCTGCCGTAGACAAACTCAAGATCTATTGCTAAATCGACAAAGCTTTTAGTCTGTTTATCCCACTCAAAAACGTTGTCGTTCGCTCGGTCGATGTAAAACCTGCGATTGCCGCTTGGGCTGGCAAAAGCGGCCTGCCACCTTGAGTCGGCGGTGGTCAGTGATCCGGTATCTAGTTGATACATAAACAGCTGAGGTTGGTCGTTGTCGATTGCGCTGACCGCGATTTGATTGTCAGACAGCCAATGTGCCGCCAATACTAAACCGGATGGTACGGTAATCGACCGGATCTTTTCGCCGTCGATGGTCATCAGGGTGACTTGTTTAATTCCCAGAGCCAATAATCGTTGGCCGTTGGGTGAAACATCTAACGAGGATAATGAGGGTTCTTCGTCGTAGTTTGTCAGTTGTTTGAGTTGCTGGTCTGGTTCTGATGCGCTGTAAATTTGGGTGATACCACTGCGCTTTGAGGCAAAAAACCATTGTTCGACGTTAATACCAAAGGCGGGCAGTTTGTCGTAAACCGCTGAATTGAAATTACGTTTGTTGCTGTTGTCATTGAGGTTTATCACCACATTATCGTTGTTCATCATAAACGAGGTGAAGTAAAAATCTTTGCCGTTGGGGTGGCGGCGATAGTTTTCGGCGACCCGGTTGGACGTGCTGGCGATGGTGCCCAGTTTTTCGCCCCACACATCACTTTGCAGCAGTTCGTGTGAATATTGGTTGCTGGTATGTACGATGCTTTCGTTGTCGTGGTGCCAAATGGCTCTGTTAAGCAATCGCTGCCATTTGCCTTTGGTCGACAGTTCGTTGGTTTTGCGGTCGAGTTGGTAAAGTGTGGTTTGAAAATCGGCGTTGCTCGATAAAATCAATAGCTTGCTGCCATCATTACTGATGTCTATGCCGTAATTGCCAGCGCCTGCCAGCGCGGGTTGGTTTATCAGTTGTCTGGTGTTGTCTTGCAGGTTCATTCGAAAAATCTGCATCGATTCGTATCCAATTACTCGCGAGACAAAGTATAACGATTGGTCATCGTCGGCAAATATTAATTGTGGTACGTAACGGGCTTTGCAGTCGCTGATTGCGGTAGATGGTTGAGGTTGACCTTCCTTAATTTTAATCTGATTGAACTGACAAGTTTGGTTGGGGTAGTCGGTGTAAATCAGACGGTCGCCCAAAGCTGACCAGGCGATTTCGGTCGAGGTTGCCAGATTGCTCAACAGGTGTTCGGTGTTGTCGTTTTGCAGGTCTTTTAACCACAGTTGGGCAACTTTGTTGGTTGGTTCGTTTCGGGTGTAAGCCAAAAAACGACCATCGGGTGACATGTAGGGAGCAAATTCGACGCCAGAATTACGGGTCAGTGGCACCAGTTTGATGTTTTGGGGTTGTGAGGGGTTATCGTCGCGAGTCATTACTACTGTAATTAACAGTGCAACAACCAACAATAAAGCAGCAACAATCAGGTTGGTTTTGTTTTTTATTTCGAGCGGCTTTTTGATGCTGTCACAAACTTCGACCGGGGCGATAAAGCTGTAACCCTGTCTTGGAATGGTTTTGATAAATTCGGGCTGTTTGGGATTATCGCCGAGCAATTGGCGTAGGCTGGCGATCATTTTATTGACGGCGTTGTCGCTGATCACGGCCCCTTTATTGATGTCGTCGATGATTTGGTCGCGGCTGACAATGGTGTCGGGCCGTTGGCAAAAATATAACAGCAGTTGATGTTGTTTGCGCTCGATAGGTATCGGTTTATCGTCGCAAAACATCTGCGGTAATTGGGTGTCGATAAAGTATTGTCGAACAGAAAAATAGCGCATCGGGTCTGTTGAGTTAGCTGTAAAGGCGTCATTATCCGTGTTTGACATCAAAGGGGCAACCCCAATGGCACTTAAGGTAATGATAGTGTTCCCTTTGTAGCCTGAATTTTATGCACAACTTGTTTTGCCGAGGAATTTTTTCGTGCATGGAATGCACGCTACTTTGGGCTATTTTGTGCCTTATAATGAGTTTTTATGACGAAAACAGCACAATTCACAACTTCCTCACCTTTTTTCCTTGGCTCATCACTACTTTTTTGTGCTTTTGAGTCAAATTAGCGGCGTATCCAATACCCAAGGAAAGAATGATGAATATGAAATTTACTACACCCTCTATACCCGATCTAGCGATTGCCACTGTGCTTGAAGCTATGGCGCTTTGCCTATTGATATTAGGTTGTTTTGATGTGTCTGCCGATGAGATTAAAAGTGGACGTAATCAATATCAACTCAGTCATCAAACGACATCAGCTGTGATTGATGGTGTCATCGATGAGGCCGTTTGGCAAAACGCGACTCAGATTGAGTTGGCTTTTGAAAACAACCCCGGCGATGGCATTAAGGCCCCGGTCAAGACCATCGGTTATGTCTATGAAGACGGTGACAGCTTGTATTTGGCGATTGAAGCGTTTGATCCACAGCCGGCCAATATACGGGCACATTTGAGCGACCGGGATAAAATCTGGAGCGATGATTTTGTTGGTTTGGTGATCGACACCTTTAATGATGAGCGTCAGGGTTATGAGTTTTATGTTAACCCGATGGGTGCGCAGGCTGACATGCGAATGAGTGACATCAACGGTTGGCGTAAAGACACGTCATGGGATGCGATTTGGCACAGCGGCGCAAAAATCACGTCGACGGGTTGGAGTGCTGAAATGCGCATTCCATTCAGTGCTTTACGTTTTGATGCCACCAACGGTAAAAAGGTGTGGAACTTCACCTTATGGCGTAATTATCCAAGGGATGTTCAACATGAGTTGGCCAGCTATCAATCGAACCGTGATTTAAAATGCAGTTTGTGTCAGTTTGACCAGCTGGCCGGTTTTGAAAAAATCGAAGCAGGTCAAAATATTCAAATCACACCGACCATCACCATGGGCCGTAACGATAATAAAAATGACGCTGGCCAATGGCAAAGTGGTGATACAGATCAAGACGCAGGGCTTGACCTTCGTTGGGGGATTACTCAAGACAGTGTGTTGAATGTGACGATTAATCCAGATTTTTCTCAGGTCGAAGCTGATGTGACCCAGCTTAATGTCAATAGTACGTATTCGTTGTTTTTACGTGAGAAAAGGGCGTTTTTCTTGGATGGTGCCGACTACTTTGATTCTGGCCATTTTAATCTGGTGCATACTCGCAACATCGCTGACCCAGATTACGGCGTTAAGTTAACGGGCAAAAGTGGTCAACATAGCTACGGCCTGTTGGTGGCCAACGACAATCAAACCGCATTTTTGTTGCCGGGCAATCAAGGTTCTAGATTGTACAATTATACTGATGCCCAAAACTCGCCACTTGACTCTAAAATCGCCATTGCCCGTTATAAGGCTGATTTGGGTGGTCGCAATACGGTTGGTGTGTTGGCAACAACCCGTCAAGCAGATGGTTATGACAACACGTTGGCATCACTGGACGGCAGTTATTGGTTGAACGAAGAAAACAGTGTTCAGTACCAACTGGCTTATTCTGACAGTACCAATCCAGATGCGCTGGTTAATGATTATGGTTTGGCTCAAACTCAGCAAGACCACGCTTATTCGTTCAATTATTACCACAATAACCGCGACTATCAACTGAGTGTGAATTACGCGGATGTGGGCAAAGATTTTCGTGCCGATTTGGGCTTTATGGGTCAGGTAGATCATAAGGCGTTGAATTTAAGCGGCAAAAGAACCTATTACGGCGAGCAAGAGGACGTGTTGAATCAGTATGGTTATTTTGCTGATTTTAGTCTGGACTATGATCAAGATGGCAATCAGTTAAATCGAACCACAGTGGTCAAAGGATACCTTAACGGCCCCATGCAATCGTACGCACAAGGAGGTTTTGTTAATGAACGCCAATTTTATCAAAGCGAATTCAATCCGTTGGGTGAATATTTTGAGCAATCACAGTTGCAGGGTTTTTCACGCATTACCCCCGTTGCCGGTTTGACGCTTTTGTTGTCTTTTAGACACGGTGATGCTCTTGATTGGTCTAATGCTCGATTGGCCACAGAGTTTAATGTGTGGGGCACCGTAGAATGGCAGTTTGGTAAACACATCAGCGGTCGTTTGGACTATGAACACGAAACGCTTAAATCTGATGGTTATGATGTTGTGCATGCGGGTCAAACCCAAAGTTTTGACAGTGGCACTTTGTACACTGCTAACCGAACCAACTTGCGTTTGGCTTATCAGTTTGATATTCGAAGTCAGCTGAAACTGACGGTCCAGTATTCTGACATCAGCCGAAATACGGATTTGTATCGAGGTAACTTTGATGACAACGAGTACAACAATGTGGGCAAGTTGAGCCGCAGTATTGCGACGCAGTTGCTGTATTCTTATAAGCTGAACCCGCAGACGTTGGTATATTTGGGTTATTCAGATGGTGGCTTTCAAAGCGGTGAGATGGATAAGTTGAGTCGTGATCAGCGCAGTGTTTTTGCTAAGTTTAGTTATGCGTGGCAGGGGTAAGGCTTTGGTTATGTTTGGGGGATACGCCGCGAGGCGGCGTATCCGATGGGGGGTGAGCACGAGACTAAGGTTTGACGCAGTAAAGCCTGGGACTCGGTAATCAGACACGGCATGAACCCGTCCGTGGGGCCTCGGCCAAAACATCCGTGTTTTGGACGGTCTGATTACCGAGTCTCAGGCATTACGTCAAACCTTGGTGCTCGTGTCAGGAGGAAAGGCCACCACCACCCCGACCGCCGCCCTGATCGCTACGCTCTTTTTTTACGCTTCGCTTTTTTGCTACGTCTCATATCCCGGCGCTAACAACAAGTTATCTACTCCGTACAACGTCGCTGGATTGGCCAATGCCAGTTGATACTGAAAGCAACTTAGGTTGGTTTCTTTCGAACAATCTACATTCCACTGTTGCAATAAATAGCCAACGATAGCCGCTCGAACTTCCAATTTCAATTTACCTTCTTTCATTTGGTAATCCATTTCTATGGCTCGGGGGATTTTTAAGCCCGGATGGGGCACCAGTGATAAATCGACAATTCGGTTCCATTGTTTGTCTTGCTCGCGTTTCTCTATATCCTCTGCGGGTTCTATTTGTACTTCCATATTGCAAAAGCGGCTACAGACGAAATCTCTGAACTGGCCGCTTTTTCGATCATATGCTCGGACGTGCCAGCGGTGACCATTGTTGATGATGGCGTGGGGGACAATTACCCGCTCGGACTCGCCGGAAGACAATGATACGTAACGGCATTTTAGGGCAAAGCGGTTTTTGATGGCACGCATCAGGCTGGCGATGATTTGCGTGTCGGGATGGATCAGCCGAATGGCGTCAACGCACACTTCGCTTGGGTCGATGCCAAACGAAAAACCATCGCCAAAACCACGGCATAAACCGGTTAACACCGCTTCAGGGTCGTGATCGAATAACGGCTTGAATCCGTCTTTGCGATGGT
>JABSOG010000031.1 GCA_013216025.1 Algicola sp.
CAGGGACAGGCAAGCTGTCCACAGAACTGGTTTTGCACTGACCCTAGCCATCACCAGCGGTTGTGGTTGCTGGCAGACGGCTCCGATTGGCAGCTGTTTTTTTACCAGCCATCATCCAGCTGGGGACAGATCAGATTGCAAAAACGGTGAACGCTTGCGTTCCAGATTTTTGTCAACTGCCCTGTCCCCCTTGCTGGCCTCCGTACCACCAGCTTCTAACGAAGCCCACCCTTTATCTTCAACTCTTTACCAATCTCAATCACCATTAAATCTTCGGCCAAACGTAAATCGCCTCTAAATTGCGCTCGGGTATCTCTTAACAACTCAACCTCTGCCGCTGGTTCATCGTTACGATGATAAATCACCGCCAAACGCGGGTCGATAGCGGCAAAAATCTGACCTGCTTCTTTTGGGATGGTGTGACGTACACGCACTTTATCGTAGATGATTGGATGTTTATCGGCACCATAAAAACGCGGCGCCATCACCGCATGAAACATCACATCGACGCCTTTAGCTTTGTTGGCCAAATTGTCGTTTTTGCGAGTATCGCCCGAAAGCGCCACAGAATAGCCTTGATAGTCCAACCGATAACCAAAGGCTTCTTTGACCTTACCGTGGTCGACTCGAATGGCTCGCACGACTACCCCACTTTTCTCAAAAATAATCCCTTCTTCGACCTCATTGGCTTTCATCATCGCGCCACGCGGGTCAAGATGCATATCGACTTGACGAATATGGGTGTCATAGCTAAAAGCCTGCTGTAAATGGCTCACCATATTATTGGTGCCTTTAGGCCCCCAAATATTCAGCGGCACTTCTTGTCGACCGGCCATCCAGCCCATCATCCACAAATCAGGCAATCCGACCACATGATCAGAATGCAGGTGAGTCAAGAACACTTTGTCGACATCAGCAAATGCCACTCCAGCCTGCTTGATTCGAATCGGCACCCCGCGACCCGCATCAAACAAAAAAGTTTGTCCGCCCGCTTGCACCAAAATGCTCGGGCCAAACTGATCTGGCGAAATCGCCACGTTTGCCGAGCCCAGTACGGTGACTTTAATGGGCGAGCTTGGTGATGCGGGATTGGCGATGGCGAGCATTGAGATAAACAGCGAACAAGCCGCTATAAAGGCAATAAACTGTTTCATGGTGTTTTCCTGATTGGTATTTAATTGATAAATCCAGTATAAAGGCGGTAAAAACAACGTACATACCACAGCATACGAATGAACAGAAATTGAAGGGATGGCAAGGGGTTGAAGGTTTATTGAAGGAAAATTGAATGGACGTAAACAGACAGACTTGCAAGATTATTCCCAGCCGAAGAAAAATAAACTTATTTAATTGATTTTAAGTCCACAGTGAGGCTTACTGGAAACAATTCCTGGGAGGATACACAATGAAAAAATTTGCTTGTCTGGCTTCATGTCTATTTGGCTTAATGTTGTTTAGCGCAGACTCTAACGCGACGCAAGACAGCCCTTGGAATCTTGCTTTTGAACTCGGGGCCGAAAACGACTCAAATGTGGTAATTGAAGATACCGATCAAACATCAAATACAGATAACGTCAATCGTCAGCTTAAACTGGCGCTGGGTTACAAACATAAAACACAAAACAACACCAAAATGTCTGCCAACTACAGCTACTTCAACAAAGACTACGAATCGGTGGACACCTACGACAGTGACATTCATCTGCTTAACGTTAAAGTCAGCCATAAGTTTGATGCCGTAAAAATTGGTATTGCTGCGCTATTTGTCGATTCCACCCTCGATTCAGAAGATTTTGTTCAAATGAAGCAAATCAGCCCCAGCCTGTCTTACTTCTTCAACAAAACCAATTATTTTCACGGCAGTTTAAATCTTGGTGAAAAAGACTTTGCCCACGATGATGACCGCTCCGCCAGTCAGCGCGGTGTATCGATGAACCTTTACCACCTGTTCAACGGTTTAAACCACTACATCAGTGCAGGATTCAAATTCAAAGACGAAAGCGCCATTGAGTCTGAGTACAGCTATAACATGTTTGAATATAAACTCAGCTATGTCTATCGCAGTAGAATATTTGATTTCCCCAGCAAACTGAATTTGAGCTATCGCTTACAAAAGCGTATTTATGAAGAAGAATTCAACGACGATATTGGCGACTTTCGCCACGATACAAGAAACCAGTTAGCGGCAACTTACCGCATTGATTGGCAACAGAGCTGGTATAGCGAGTTTGAAGTGACCCGTAACCTTAACGAGTCAAATCTAGAAGCGGCAGATTATGATCAAACCAAGTTTGGTTTTTTGGTGGGGTATAAGTTGAAATAAGTGGGTCATTTATTTGCGGCGATGTGGTCAGGCACATCGGCGCCGCGCCTACCTACAGTTGGCAATAAACCATAACCATAAACCGGGTCATGTCCTTTTGCACCCAAATCAGCACAATGGCGGTAGATACCACCTAGCCAATCTTCTAACTTGCCAGTGCCTATCTGCTCGGCGCTATATTCAGTGGCAATAAATGCACTAACAAAAGCGGTCGCAAGCGAAGTGCCACTGGCATTTTTATAGTGGCCAGTGCTGTCGAGCGTCTGTATATCTACGCCAAACGCAGCCATATCAACATGTTTACCTATCACTGCATTTTTGTATATTTGCTTATTATGATCAACCGCAGTGACTGCAATCGTGCAGGCATAAGCCGCAGGATACAGCGGTTTTGATAACGGCCCAGTGTTGCCAACGGCGGCCACAACAACAATATTTTGCTGGCACAACTGGCCAATGGCGTATTGTAGCAGCCGGTTTGGCGGCCCACTGAGGCTCATGTTGATCACCTTCACGTCGTTCTCGGCCAGCCAGTTCAAACCTTGTAACAACGCTTGGGTGGTGGCGATATTACCTTTGTCTTTGAGCTGAAAAAATACCGATGCGCCTAATAAAGGACTTTTGGGCAGTAAACCACGGTAGTGTTCATCGACACCCACCAAAATACCGGCGATCTCGGTGCCATGGGTTTTGGGTTCTTTACGCTTACCTTTAACAAATGAGCGTTGCTTGATGTTGCTCTGCATTAACGCCGGATGTTCGGTATTGATGGCGGTATCAACCAAACCAATTTTTATATCTGATGAGCGTTTGGACAACCTCAGAATATCTGCTGGCAAATGCCCGGTTTGAGTGGTTTGGACACTTGCTTGATGACGGTAGACATGATTTAAATCGACCAACTGCGTCACTTTGTTAATTTGCCTGAGTACCTCGTCGTAATCTTTATCTAAAGAAAACGAAGCGGGTGCGATCACCGTGGCCAGCGTTTTGCCAAAAGCCTTGAGCGGTTGCTGGTCGACAAACTTATAACCAAGGGCTTCGAGCTGTTTTTGGATTTTGGCATCAGAAAAAATTAGCCAATCGTTGGTCCAGATTTCATGGCTGAAACTTCGCTGTTCACCATCAGCAAAATTTTCAACCATGTTCAACGCACTTTCGAGCAATCTGTCGCCATCAAAATCTTCATCATCTAATTCATCGTCCACGCCTTCATCCATATCTTCATCCATGTCTTCTTCAAAGCCCTCTTCGAGCGAGTCATCAAGTTCTTCACCGATTTCCTCTTCGAGCATTTCATCCATCTCATCTTCAAATTCTTCCTCTATTTCATCTTCGATTTCATCTTCGATTTCATCTTCGATTTCGTCTTCGATTTCATCGTCGATTTCGTCTTCGATTTCATCTTCGATTTCATCTTCAATTTCATCTTCTATTTCATCTTCAATTTCATCTTCTATTTCATCTTCTATTTCATCTTCGATTTCATCTTCGATTTCATCTTCAATTTCATCTTCAATTTCGTCTTCAATTTCGTCTTCGATTTCTTCTTCAATTTCATCTTCGATGTCATCTTCATCAGGTAATTCAGCGACGAGTTGGCCATTAGAAGTGTAAATAGTAGAAATGAGCGCAGAAGTCGGATCAGCAGCAACATTAACAGGCAAACACAGCGGGAGCAGCAAACACCAAGGCAACAGTTTGGCCAAACCAAAACGGCTTGTCTGTTTGAATAGATGTCTGTTGCTGCTGGTTTTCAAGCTAGCCGAGTTTTTCAAAATAGCTGTCCAATAAAAATGTTTTAAGCTGTTGTTACTGTGCCTTCGATTATTTAGCATACGCTTTGGGCACCGCTTTTTAAACTGCTTTTTCATATTTACAGCGACTTAGCACTACACTATCTACTAACTAAAAAAAACCTTAAAACCATGGAATAAAACCCAAGCCGTAACCGTATACGCTAAAAAGGGGATTGAAATTGCTCGGTACTGCACAACTTAAAACACTGTTGATCAACGAATTGCCACGAATGCGCCGGTTTGCTTATTCACTGACGGGTAATAAATCGGATGCCGACGACTTGGTACAGTCGTTGGTCGAGAAGTTGTTGCGTAAAGGCATCAAAAAAAACATCCCTGCGATACCGTGGTTTTTAAAAGTCTGCAAAAACCTGTGGATTGACGAAACCAGAGCAAACCAAAGTCGTCGCAAGTTGGCAGAATCTTCGGCGCAAGAGCCGATAGCAGAAAACGAAGCAGGGCCAGAAAATGACCAAATGGCGCAAATACTCAAAGCCATGGAACAGCTCAACGATGAGCAACGCCAATTGGTGGGTTTGGTCATCGTCGAAGGTTTCAGTTATGCCGAAGCCGCCCGCACTCTGGATATTCCGGTTGGCACGGTGATGAGCCGAGTCGCAAGGGCCAGAGCCAAACTGGCACAGCTCTTAACCGCACCTTAAAACCATAACCTAAAGAATGAATTGAAGAATGAAACCGCTTAATACACGAGGAACTAAACATGTTGTCTGAACAAGATCACCAATTGATTTCTGCCAGTCTGGACGGTGAACTTGAACCCGAACAAGATTTGGCATTTAAACGCCGTTTATTGCAAGACCCCGAACTCAACAAGCAGTATCAAACCCTCAAAGCGCTAGATCAGAATTTAAAAAACACCTTTGGTGATATTGCCAACGCACCGGTACCGCAACAATTGGCCGCCCTGTTAGTGAACGATAAAAAAGTCGAAGACGACCAACAACAAACCGCTAAAAACAGCCATTGGCGCTTTTTGGCATTGGCCGCCTCAGTCGGGGCAATTGGCTTGTTGTCATTCTTCGGTTTTCAAAATAGTACTAATGATACAATGTCACTTGCTCTGACAAAGGCCTTAAACACTCAACCCTCAATGGAAATGAAACAATTGGACCAAAACAGCCAATTTATCGCCTTGCAGTCTTTTCGCCACAACGATGGTCGAGTTTGTCGAGAGTATTTGGTAAACGATACTGATACTCAATCACATCTCGTGGCTTGCATAACAAACCAACATTGGCAGGTAGAATTCCAACAAGATTCAGCGCTAAGCGAGTCTGAATATTATGTCACCGTAACGGCTGAAGAAAATAAAACCATCGAGTTTTACCTTAAAAAGGCAATAACAGGTGCAAAGCTTTCAACAGATGACGAACTGAAACAAATTAAAGACGGTTGGCTATAAGCAAAAAACGACAACAATTTTTTAACAACTAAATCATCATTTCTTTATATAAACACCGTAATTACCGAATAACCCCTATAAAAGTGCTGTTTTTAGCACTTTTCTCCCACTTTGTCGTGTCAGTGTGTATTTTTGACGTCTTTGTACTACCCCAAATCAGCTCAAAATCGCTAAACTGAGCATCAGAAATAACACACACACAAAAACGGGGATTGATCATGAGCAAGTTTAAAACAGTATTACCACAGAACCTTAACTACGTATTTGGCACCGCAGCATTAACCGTTTTGTATTCAGGCTTTTTATTCGCTGGCAGCCAAGTGATGATGACCTTTGTCTAATATCAACATGTCTCAATGGCGTAAAACAACCAATACATCTGAGCCATTTAAAAGGTAAGTTAAAAAATAAGTAAAGTCAGTTAAAATCACCAGCCAAGACCCATACTCCCCCTCCGGGAATTTCTAAATGTATTTCGTACTATTATCCTCAGTTCTTGACCATATTGTCGCATTCCTGCGGTTTTTCGACGGTTTTGTACTAATCAAAAATTTCCCCATTCACTAAAATAAGACTCTAAAGTGTCGTAAGTAGTCAACCTGCTAGCTAACAAATGGAATCTGTGGTGAAAAAATTAAAATTCAATATTCCCCCAAGTTTGACTTGTGCTATCGAAACAGCAGCATTAACAGCCTTGTATTGCGCCATCTTAATTGTCGGCGCACGATTTATTCTGGCGATGGTTTAGAACCCCCTATACAAGCAAACTTTTATCGTTATAATGGTTGAGTCCCCTAGATATGTAGGTGAGTTGGTTTAGTCCCTGAGCCGATATCAACACCACAGGGAGTCACTTTCAATGCTTTTGCGCAAGCCTGGCATGTACCGGGAAGCCTACGGTGTTAATGTGATTCCCGCCTTGAACCTTAGGGTTCAGGACTTTCCCCGACCACGACATATCCGGGGGCACACCTTTTTTGTATGCCTTTGAACTTTTCAAACTTAATACCTTAAAACCGATGCCTTCAACACTAAAACCTCCAGAGACAATACCTTTAAAGAAAGCCCAAATCCGTCGTCACATTCGCAAGCGTCGAAAACAGTTATCCTCACAGCAACAGCAAAACGCCGCCGAACAACTGGCGAAACACCTTTTACAGACAGTGCAACAACACCAATGCAAACGCGTAGCGCTGTTTCTCAGCATGGATGGTGAAATCGGCACGCAGCCCGCCATAGAACAACTGTGGCAAGCGGGTGTTGAAGTTTACGTTCCCCTGATACACCCTTTTAATGCCCAGCAATTGATATTTATTCGCTATCAACAACACACGCCTTTATTACGAAGCAAACTCGGTATGCTTGAACCCTCGCCCGATTGCTCGCAAGTATGCCCTTTGGCCCAATTAGACATCATATTCACACCATTGGTCGCTTTTGACTTATCAGGTAACCGGCTCGGCATGGGCGGCGGTTTTTATGATCGTACCCTTGAGTACCACTACAAACAACAAAGACCCACCCCCGCCATCATCGGCATTGCTCATGACTGCCAAAAAGTGGATGATGTACCCCTAGAGACTTGGGACATTCCACTAAGAGAAATAATAACCCCCTCTAGCCATTATTGGATAGGGTCTGTTTATCTTTCATAGTTGGCGCTGCTGTTGGCCATTTTGTTCACTAGCAAGGCACAGTGAGCGCCTAATAGTTTTTCTATTTAAACGAACTGTAACGCAGCTAGAGGACAAAATGGCCACAGCCCGAAGGGGAATGACTGAAAAAGCGTCACTCATTGTTGCTCCGAACTTATTTAGACGACTAAATTGCATTCGAAGCGCCGCGATTGACACGTTTTCAGTCCTTCCAGCGCTCAACAATGAAAAATAAACAGACCCTAGTATTCTCCCCCCTAAATTGGCTATACTTGCCGCTCAATTGCGCACATGGGACCCCCGTGAAATGTCACAGAATGTATCACAAGATGAAATGAAAAAAGCCGCTGCCTGGGCAGCTTTGCAGTTTGTAGAGAAAGACAGCATTGTCGGCGTAGGAACCGGTTCGACGGTCAATCACTTTATCGACGCTCTAGCCACCATTAAGCACGACATCGACGGTGCAGTGTCCAGTTCTGAAGTCTCTACCCAAAAATTAAAAGCCCTGGGTATTCATGTCTACGACTTGAACGCGGTCTATGATTTAGCGGTTTATGTTGATGGTGCCGATGAAATCAATCCACAAAACGACATGATCAAAGGCGGTGGTGCAGCATTAACCCGCGAAAAAATAGTGGCTGCTGTCGCCGATAAATTTGTCTGCATAGTAGACAACACCAAAGCCGTCGACGTATTGGGTGAATTCCCGTTGCCAGTAGAAGTTATCCCAATGGCCCGCAGTTATGTTGCGCGCGAAATCGTCAAACTTGGCGGCGACCCGGTTTACCGCGAAGGTGTGCTCACCGATAACGGCAATATCATTTTAGATGTTCACAACATGAATATCGACCAGCCCAAAGTACTCGAAGAGCAACTGAACAACATTACCGGTGTTGTCACCAACGGCTTGTTTGCCCAGCGCAACGCCGATATTGTGATCACCGGCACCCCTGAAGGTCCACAGATTCAAAAGTAAATTCAAGATTAACCTGGATAAAACGAGAAAGTCATGACTACAGTATCTTTTGCCAAAGACAAAATTAAAGTTTTACTGCTTGAAGGTTTACATCAAAGCGCCGTTGACAGCCTAGCCTCTCGGGGCTACAAAAATATCGATTATGTCAGTACCGCGTTACCAGAAGACGAGTTGTGCGAACGCATCAAAGACGTGCATTTTATCGGCATTCGATCGCGCACCCAGCTTAGCGAAAAGGTCCTCAGCCACGCCAACAAACTGGCCGCTATCGGCTGTTTTTGCATCGGCACCAATCAGGTAGACCTTGGCGCAGCCCAAAAACGCGGCATACCGGTGTTTAACGCGCCATTTTCTAACACTCGTTCTGTTGCAGAGCTGGTTTTAGGCGAAATACTGTTGCTGCTGCGCGGTATTCCCCAGAAAAATGCCATGGCCCATCGTGGCGAATGGCAAAAGTCAGCAACCGGTTCTTTTGAAGCTCGGGGTAAAAACCTTGGGATCA
The DNA here is from genome assembly GCA_013216025.1 of Algicola sp. Lineage (GTDB taxonomy): Bacteria > Pseudomonadota > Gammaproteobacteria > Enterobacterales > Alteromonadaceae > JABSOG01. Next base: position 8,679 of record JABSOG010000031.1, read on the forward strand.
TCGGTTATGGCCATATCGGCACCCAATTGGGTATTATGGCCGAAAATATGGGCATGAACGTCAACTTTTATGACATTGAAGACAAGTTAGCGCTGGGCAATACCACCCAAATACACTCACTCAACAAATTGCTGTCTGACTCAGACGTGATCACATTGCATGTGCCACAAACAGCGCAAACCCAAAACATGATCACCTCGGCAGAATTGGCGCAAATGAAAGACGGCGCGATCTTGATCAATGCCTCGCGCGGTACTGTGGTCGACATCGAAGCGTTAACCAAAGCCTTGACCGACAAAAAGCTCTCTGGTGCTGCCATTGACGTATTCCCGACTGAACCCAAGTCTAACAATGAAGAATTTATGTCGCCGCTACGCGAATTCGACAACGTGATTCTTACCCCCCATGTTGGCGGTTCGACCCAAGAGGCCCAGCAAAATATCGGACTTGAAGTGGCAGGTAAATTGGCCAAGTACTCTGACAATGGTTCGACACTGTCAGCGGTCAACTTCCCAGAAGTTTCTTTGCCGGCGCACCCTGGCCGCAGCCGAATTTTGCATATTCACCACAATATTCCTGGTGTATTGACCAAAATCAATGACGCGTTTTCAAAGCACCACATCAATATTGGCGGTCAGTACCTGCAAACCAATGAAAACATTGGTTACGTAGTGATTGAAGTCGATACCGAAGATGCGCAATTGGCCTTGACTGAGATTAAAGCGGTTGAAGGGACTATTCGAGCTAGGGTTTTGCACTAAAAATCAAAAGCCTTAACACGGAGTCACGGAGGTACGGAGAAAGAAAGAGAAAAGAATAAATCGAAAAAATGGTTATTTTGGGGGTGGGGCTTTACCCTCAGAGCTTTTAATCTTCCATGTTTTGTTGCTTGTTGCTTTTCTCTTTCTTTCCTCCGTCACTCCGTGCCTCCGTGTTGAGATCTTTTGATTTTGTGGCCGTAGGCCGATTATGCCGTAGGCAACAATACTCGCGCAGCGAAAAGCGCTCGCATAACCACAATCTCCCGCCCCTGCCCCTGATACCGCCCAAACCGCATCAACAACGGCTTTGGCAAATCATCCGCCTCTATTTCGACAAATCCTAAGTATTGATATAAGCCAACCAAATGCCCATAAGGAAAGGTAAAACAGGGCTTTTGCTGGGTTTTGACAATTTGAGAGACCAAAGCCGCTGCAATACCTTGCCTTTGATACGCACCAGCCACCTGAACGCCGGTTAAAAAATCATGGCCAGAGATATCAGCGACTCTGGCTGCACCAACAATTTCGTCTTTATCTTTGACGACCCAAACGCTTTCGTTACCTTTGGCTTTGCCGCGTGCCCTATTGGCCTTGTAAAACTTGTTCACCAAAGGCAGTTGAACGGTTTCAAGCCGTTGTACAATCCACATAGCGTTCCTGAATCCTCTGATTAATTTATTAGACTATAAGTTGCACTTTCGTTATTTTGTCGCACACTATAGTTTAATAGCAGCAACCGCCTCGCCCTTGTATTCTTTGATTTTATTAACGAAAAACGACAAATAGAGGTCTAAACAGAAGTTTAAAAATGAAGTTACAGTTAAAAGTCGTTCATAAAGTCTATTTGGGATTTGGTGTCATCGTGGCCTTGTTGGTTGTTTCTAGTGTGATGTCCATTGACCAGCTATCCAAAATCAGTAAATCCACCGTGCAAGTCAAAGATGTTGCTGTCCCCGTGCAGAAAAAAAGCAATGAACTGCAAATCGCTCTGCTCAAACAAGCCAAATTAAGCACCTTAAGTTTCAGTGATGATTCGCTGGATAAAGTCGATACCAGCGTCAAAATATTTGCCGACGACAGCCAATCTTTTGACAAACACTATAAAGAATTGGCGGCTATGATTAAAGCTGATTCAGCCTCAATCCAAATCTTAAAAAATGCCCATGCCAGTTATATAAACTATACCGAGGCGGTGTCTGGGATGCTGGTCGCCATCAAAACTCGAATTAAATTGACCACATCAGTAACGATGGCTCACGACAAAGTACAAACCCATATGGATGAGGCAGGCGCCGTATTGCTCGAATTATCTTACCTTGAAGGCGGTGGCAATGCCGCAGACCTTGAACAAATAGCCGGTGCTGCCAATCAGCTTGACGGTTACCTGCTCAACATACTCAATACAGCCAAAGAAATCGCCGGGTCGACTGACCCAACCGAAGTACAAAACAGCAAACAGACCGTTGAATTTACGGTCAGTAACCTTGACTCTCAAATCGCTTACCTTAAAAAACTCGCCAGCGAAGTCAATACCAATGGCTTAATGGACCAGTTTTTAACTGAATACGCCAAGGGTGTGGCACTATTGACAGGACCCAATAACCTGTTGGCATTAAAAATGACTCAATTGGCACAATTGAACATTGCCAAAGCCCAGCTCAGTAACGCCGAGAGTGCCGTCAACATGGCTTCTGGTCATATCGACGAGTTGCTAAAAAAATCTACCGAGCAGTTCAATAGCCTACAACAGCAAACACTTGAGTTGCTCGACAACAGCTCAAACTGGGCCATCCGGATGATGTTCATTTTGGCCGGGCTGGCCATTGCGTCCGCACTGGTGACCACCCGTTCAATGCTCAATCCACTCGAAGGTATCAACAAAATACTAGGCCACATGGCCCAAGGTGACCTGACGCGCAAACTCAATTGTCGCTCCGAAGATGAGTTTGGGCTGTTGTCTAAAAACATCAACGAACTGGCCGAAGACTTGACCGAGCTTATTCAGGGGATTGTCGAAAATGCCGCAAAACTGACCGTTGCCGCCAAGGATTCAACCAATGCAATCGGTCAAATGTCTGACTATGGAGAACAGCAAAAAAACAAAGTCGCCCATGTCACCAACATCACCGATGACATGAACAAAAGCGTCAACTACGTCGCCCAGCAGGCTAACACTGCCGCCGACGAAATGCTCCTCGCGCTGGACCAAAGCCAGCAGGTCGACAATATAGCCCAGGCCAATAACAGTCGCATCAGCGAATTAGAAAAACAGTTAGAGCAAACCACTGGTGCCATTGACCAACTACAAGTCGAATCCACCAACATCGGCGGCATCCTCGAAACGATTAGAGGCATTGCCGAACAAACCAACCTATTGGCTTTAAACGCCGCCATTGAAGCCGCCCGCGCAGGCGAACAAGGGCGGGGATTTGCCGTAGTTGCCGACGAAGTACGTTCACTGGCCGGTCGAACCCAGCAATCGACGGCTGAAATTCAATCGATGATCGAAAACCTGCAAAACCAAACCAATACTGCGGTCGCAGATATATCCAAAGGCAGACAACAAGCCAGCGAATGTGTGAAATACACCGACGAACTGACCCAATCAATGGCGCTGATCAATCAAGCCATCAACAAAATGCACGGCATGAGCGCCGAAATAGCCAATGCCGCCGAACAGCAGTTAGCTCAAAGTGAACAAATTAAAGAGGATGTACGAGACGTGGTAGAGATTGCCGACATGAATGCCGAAAAGTCCCAATCAACCCTGGCATACGCCAATCAAGTCGGCCACCTCGCCGCGTTGCTTAATGACTCAGTGGGTACTTTTAAGGTTTGATCTTTGGTCGTTTAAGGTCAAAAGATCTCAACACGGAGGCACGGAGGCACGGAGGAAAGAAAGAGAAGGGCAAAAGACAAAAAACCACACACAAAAACCAATAACAGAAACACTCTGTTTATTTTGCTTTTCTTATTTTTTCCTTTCTTCTTTTGACCTTCTCCGTGGCCACCGTGACTCTCTTTACCCCTCCGTGTGAACCATCTTTAGGTGCGTAGCAGGCGCGAAGCGCCCAATCAGCCGTCAGGCGTCAATCAGAACCCATCAACATCATGCAAATAAAGCATCCGCGACCCAGCCAGCACCGACCGTTTAAGCGAGTGCATTGTGCACATCACCTTGAAAAAGTAAAACTCGGCAGTTTTCATCTTGTTTTCATACAGCCCCTCGTCTTTTTCATGGGCGGCTTTGATGATTTTCAACCACATATAACCGTATAACAGGTAACCCATCATGTGCAGATATTCCACTGATGCGCCACCGGCGTCGTCGGGTCGATTCATAATTTTTTCAATCAGCATATCGGTGACAATCCGCATCATGATCACTTTCTCACCCAGCATACCCGACAGCCCTTGCGACACATCTTCTTCACCAAAGCTTTTGATAAAGGCATCAATTTCATCAAACAACGCTGTCGCCGTTTTACCTTTGTCACCCATCACTTTGCGACCAATCAAATCCAACGCCTGAATGCCGTTGGTGCCTTCATAGATTTGTGAAATTCTCACATCCCGCACCAATTGCTCTTGCCCCCATTCGCGGATATAACCGTGACCGCCAAAGATCTGCTGCCCAGTAACACAAATATCCAATCCCATATCGGTGACAAAAGCCTTCGCAATTGGCGTCAACATCGCCGCCATTGCACCGAAGTTCTGCTTGTCATCGTCATTGTCGGCATACGCGGCCTTATCTAGATTAATAGCAACGTAGGTATTAAACGCTCTGCCCGCTTCAATTAAAGACTTCATGTTCAGCAACATACGGCGTACATCAGCATGAACCATAATCGAATCGGCTTTTTCGTTCTTGCTACCCAAACCTTTGCCCTGAAGCCTGTCTTTGGCATAGGCCAGCGCGTTTTGATAGGAGCGTTCAGCGCAACCCAGGCCCTGGCTGCCCATCGACAGACGTTCGTAGTTCATCATAGTGAACATGCAGGCCAAACCTCTGTTTGGCTCACCAATCATGTAACCCTTAGCACCATCAAAGTTCATCACGCAGGTCGCTGAGGCATGAATCCCCATTTTATGTTCTACAGAGCCACACGACACATTGTTGCGTTCGCCCAAACTTCCCTGTTCGTCCACATGAAACTTAGGCACTAAAAACAACGAAATACCACGCGTACCAGCGGGTGCGTCTGGCAATTTGGCCAACACCAGATGAATGATATTTTCAGTCAAATCATGCTCACCAGCGGTAATGAAAATCTTGGTGCCGGTCAAGTTATAACTGCCATCGTCATTGGGTGTGGCTTTGGTATGTATCAGCCCAAGGTCGGTGCCGGCATGAGATTCGGTCAAGCACATGGTGCCCGACCACTGGCCAGAATATAGATTCGACAAATAAGTGGTTTTAAGTTCATCACTGCCATGGCTAGACAGGGTAAGGGCTGCGGCGCTGGTCAGGCCAACGTACAGTGAAAACGACAAGTCTGCAGAACACAGCATTTCGTCGAACATCACCCCAAGCGATTTGGGCATCCCCATACCACCGGCTTGCGAATCACCCGTTAACCCGGTCCAGCCACCTTCGGCAATGATGTTGTACGATTGTTTGTAGCTTTGGGGAGTGGTCACCACGCCATTGTCAAATTTAACACCTTGTTCATCGGCTTCGCGAGAATTAGGCGCAATGGTAGTTGCGGTTATTTTGGCGCTTTCTTCGATGATTGCCGCTGCCGTCTCACAGTCAATCAATTGGGCCAGTTTGGCGTTGCCCTGCCAGAATTTGGGGGCTTTGAAAACATCGAACAACACAAACTGCATATCGTCAACGGGGGCTTGGTAAAGACTCATAAACACACCTTTATCTGTGATAAGTAAATATGAAAACTATAATGATTTTATAATATTAGCCTCATTTATTCGAAAAGGGATTCTAATTTGCCGGGTCAATTTTATCAAATTCGACTAGAATCAAAAGTATTACACATAAACAGCCGCACCATCGCCTTGAACAGCCCTTACGATAGCTTTTCTGGCCGAAAACGGTTATAACATCAGGAAAAAGAGTCGCCCCATATTATGGAATTTTACCAACAACTACTGCATCTGTTTAAAAAAATCCACGACAGCCACCGTTTTGCTGACGTACTGCCCACGCTCGAAACCGAAATATTAGCGCTGTTTGATGCCCAGCGCATGACCATCTATCAGCGCAATCGTTACAGCCGCGACATTGTCTCTCGTTTTAAATCCGGCGACGAAATTAAAGAAATCCGCTTGCCCATCGGGCCACAGTCATTGTCGGGTTATGTTGCCCTGAGCTTACGGCCTTTACTGATAAAAGATGCCTACGACGACGAAGCGCTCAAGTCCATCCATCCCAAACTCAAATTCGCAGCCCGTTACGACAAAGCCAGTAATTTTCGTACCAAAAGCGTGTTAATTGTGCCCATTCAAGACAATGGGGTGTTGTTGGGTGTGGTGCAGTTTATCAATCGCAAAGACGGCACGGTATTTAACGAATCCGATGCCCGCAAAGCCATCGAAATGTCGTCGTTGCTGGCACAAAAATTCAGATATGAACTCGGCGGTACCAAAGCACCATTTGATTACCTTTATCATTTGGGCGCGGTGGTCAAAGAACAACTTGAAGTACTGCAACAAGAGCGTTCGCTTGAAGTGCAATTGCGCCGTTTACGCGAAGAATTTAAAGTCGCCAAAGACCTCATCGGCTTATCGCTCGAAGTCTATTACCAAGTGCCCTTTTTAGGCCACGAAGAAGAAAAATATCACATTCACAGCGCCAATGACAAACTGAACATCAACTACCTGCAAAAAAACGATGTGGTGGTCATTGCCGATGTGAATGAAGAGCCAATCATCCTGATGTCTCAGCCCAACAATGGCGACTTGTTGATGGAGATCGAATCGGCCACCGGTATCATCGATTACAGTATCTGTGTCGGTCTGCCAGAAGATATCCATCGCTATTTGGGCGCCCAACTCCCGATGGCGGCCAACATGGGTGAAATTGGCGATATTCTGGGTGAAATTGAAGAAGACTTACTGGTCGACGATTCCCTCAAAGACGACGACACCCTCAACGAAGAAGCCCCAGCGGTGGTTAAACTGGTCAACCGTATTTTGCATGACGCCGTACAAATCGATGCATCAGACATACACATCGAACCGGGCAAAGGCAAAAGCCCTACCCAAGTCAGAATGCGAGTGGATGGAGTGTGTCAAAAAGTCATCGAAATCCCCTCCAGCCACCAACCGGCTACCGCCGCGCGAATAAAAATCATGTCTTGGCTGGATATCGCCGAAAAGCGCTTGCCCCAAGATGGTAAATTCACCGTAAAACTCGGCAACAAAGCGATAGAAGTGCGGGTCGCCACCATTCCCACCGTATTTGGTGAAGGCATTGTAATGCGTATATTGGCAACCGGTGATGCCATGCCCTACGAAAAATTGTGTATGTCTAAAATCAACTACGCAATGTTAGATGAAATGATTAAACATCCACACGGGATCATACTGGTTGTGGGACCTACCGGCTCGGGTAAAACCACCACATTGCACGCAGTGCTGGGTAAACTCAACACTGTTGAAAAGAAAATTTGGACCGCCGAAGACCCGGTGGAGATCACCCAGCCCGGATTACAACAAGTTCAAATGAACAACCGGGTCGGACTCAACTTCGCCACCGCACTAAGAGCGTTTTTACGAGCAGATCCCGACATCATTCTGATTGGTGAAATGCGTGACAAAGAAACCGCCCACGCCGGCGTGGAAGCCTCACTGACCGGTCACTTGGTGTTATCTACCCTGCACACCAACTCAGCACCCGAAACCATTACCCGGCTGCTGGATATCGGTTTGGATCCCATCAACTTTGCCGATGCCATTATCGGCATTTTAGCCCAGCGCTTGATCAGAACCTTATGCAAAAAATGCAAAGAAGAGTACACACCCAACCAAATAGAAGTCGACTTTATCAAACGTCATTATGGCGAAGAATTCATCGACGAATTAGAAATCAACTGGGCAGAATTAAAACTGTTTCGAGCCGTAGGCTGTGACACCTGTGGAAATAAAGGTTATAAAGGCCGTGCCGGTATCCACGAAGTACTGCCTATCTCCCCCGAGAACCGTAACAACATCTACTCGTCTCAAACCGTAGAGGTCATTTCAAAACAAGGCATTAAAGATGGTATGCGAACCTTGGTGCAAGATGGCATTGTTAAAGTACTGATGGGATTGACTGACTTTAAACAGTTGCAGACCATTTCGAATTTGGAGTAGTGGAGAATAGTGGGAAGCATCAAGGGTTTGACGTTACACCGCAGGTTACGCGTGGTTTGGGTTTATCTGCGCCCCTATTCACTTGCTCAACCCCACACTTCCAAGTATTCTAAATTCCATTCAAACCTGACCGACCGACAATAACAATGACAAAATCAATACTCTGCTCGCTGACGCTTGTGTTAGCCCTGTGCACCAACCCAACCGCCGCGGCTGCTGATAACGTAAGCAAAGGTGACAAACAAGGCGAAAGAGCTGAACCAATCTGGCGTACCTTATCACCACAAAACACGCTTTACATGGACACCAAAAGTGGCCGCATCATCTTTGAACTGGCCCAACAGTTCAGCCCAGGTAATGTTGCCCATATCAAACAACTTATACGTTCAGGTTTTTATGATGGACTGACCTTTTACCGCGTCATTGACGGCTTTGTTGTTCAAGGTGGCGACCCGAGTGAAAGTGATGAGCACAAAAGTGCACTAGCGAAAAAAACCATGAAAGCAGAATTTGAACGCACCATCGACAAAACGGCCTCATTTACCCTGGTTCAAACGCCCGACCTGCTCGCACAGCAAACCGGTTTTATCGATGGTTTTGCCGTGGGCAGAAGCCTAACAGAAAACAAAGAATGGTTAATCACCTGCCCCGGCGTTGTTAACCTTGCCCGAAGCAACTCTCCTGACAGCGGCACTACCGACTTCGCCATAATGATAGGACAGGCACCACGTCACCTTGACCGTAACATGTCTATTTTTGGTCGAATAATTCACGGCCAAGAGCACCTCAATTTGATCAAACGAGGCGCGAAAAAGAACGGCGGCATGATAGACGACCCAGCACAGCGCAGCAAAATTATTAAAATGACCATCGCCGCCGACCTACCCAAAGCCCAGCAACTCAACATCGAAATAGAAAATACCCACACTAAAGCATTCAAACAAAAATTCGCAGACCGCCGCAAACGCGCCCATGGCTTTTATAAACACAAGGGCAACGGCGCGTTGGATATTTGTTATCTTAAAACCGACGTGAGAATCAACAAGTGAACGTATCAAGAACCAAACTTTTAACTTATATCGGGTTGCCCACTGCGCTGGCTTTATGTCTGGTGGCTTTAATTGGGGTTAATATCACCACAAATATCATCAACGCACAGATAAACACAGCGATGATGAACCAAGTGCAACAAGGTTCGCTCAAAGTTCAACATTTCTTCAGCCGATATGCGCAGTTAAGCAAAAACCATTATCATGAACCCTCCCTGTTAAGTTGGTTTGAAAACCACACCCAGCGCGGTGCTGACTTGTCAGACAATCCGGATTACGACAGAGTCAATCAGCAGCTTATTCATCTGAGCAGCAATGACGACAATATCATATCCGCCTTTTTTGCCTCAAACATCACTGGCGAATACTTCCGTGAAAATAACATCACAGGTGTTGGAATCGAGGTTGCCGATGGAGAATATTATGCCAACAAACGCCCCTGGTTTATTGCCACGTTGAAAAAAGGGGTTATGAATACACGCTCGCCTTCTGCCGATTTCTCAACAGGCAGAACCAGTTCAGCAATCGAGGGGCCAGTGCGCAATGGCAGTGGAAAGCTGATTGGTGTCGCAGGTATTGACCTCAACCTCGCAGCCATAAACAAAGTGATCGACAATATTCAATATGAAAATCAGGGTTTTGCCTTTTTGCTTGATAATAAAGCCAACATTGTTCACCTACCGAAACGGGGCAAGCTAAACAATTTCAAAATCACCACCAAAGCAATCGACTTTGATGGCGATTCCATTAGTGATGAAAGTGGTAAACCTGTCATAGTCACAACCTCGATCAAGGTCAATCACCCAATCAAAGCTTTTGACAGTCAGCCCCAAACCAATGGATTTGCCCAGTTTTCAACACATTTGCAAGCGCAAGGTGATGGTTTAAGCAAAGTCGAATTCATGGGTGAAAGTTACTCACTAACATTTAAAGCAATCAAGCTAGAATCGCCACAAATGAACTGGACCATTGGCTTGATGGTGCCGACAAAACAAGTAAAAGGCCCGGTATGGCGATTACAATTTTATACCCTTGCTGGTGTTGTGGCACTCATCGGATTACTGCTCAGTATGATTTTCTTCGTTTGTGCACCAAAAGATTAAAAGTGGCGACAATAATAATGATGAAAACGCCCCGATAGCAGCTTAAAACAACAATTAATGGTTCTGCTGGGAAATCTGGGGCTTGGCCCTTGATTTCTAATAACATTAAATTTACATTAAAGGGCTGCTTCGGCAGCCAAGGTGCCTGTCCGAGAATGGAAGCACGACTGAGGAAAACCTGGGTTTGGCCATTTTCCGCGTTTTTTCCAGTTGAATAGTGAAACTATTCGCCTGAAAAAACCGCGAAAACTGTCTCAAACCAGATTTCCCTCAGAGCGCGTTCTATTCTCGGACAGGCACCTAGCCATAATAACCAATAACGAGGCAATCAATGCGGCTCATTACATTAAGAACCAAGATTTTAGGATTAGTAGGTGCGCCGATAGCTTTCTTTTTAGTCATTGCGGCAGTTGTACTGGTTAACGTCACTGGCAGTCGAACAGCCGACAGAATAAGTGCCCGAGTTATGGCACAGGTCAATGCCGAAACACTCAAAGTGCAAGGTTATTTCGCCCAGTATGGTCAGTTAAGCAAAACCTTCACCCACGAACCCATGTTGATGCGCTGGTTTGAAAACCACACCGAGCGTGGCGCAGATATGTCGTCATATCCCGATTACGACATGATTAACCAAAATTTCAAACGGATCAGTAGCAACGATCCAAACGTACTATCTGCATTTTTTGCCTCAGACATCACAGGTGAGTACTTCCGCGAAGACGAAATTACCGGCGTACCAGACCAAGATGGTGGTTCAGATTACTACGCCACCAAACGCCCTTGGTATATCTCCACCCGTACCCGAACTGATTTTTATGTTGGTTCACCTTCAGCCGATTTCTCTACTGGCCGAATATCTGCGGTGATCCAGGCACCGGTTCGTAATGCATCGGGCAGAGTCATTGGTATTGGCGGCATTGATTTAAACCTTAATCGCATTGGCGAAATCATTGACAACATCCGCTACGCAGAACGCGGATATGCTTTTTTGATTGACGACAAGGCCAACATCGTCCACTTCCCAAGTAATGGCAAACTATCCAACTTCAAGATCACCACCCCCGATATTGACGGCGATGGTGTCATCAAAACCGACAGCAGTGGCGACCCTGTCATTATCACCACTGGCATAAAATCCAACCAACCTATCAAAGATTTCGACACACACGCGCAAACCTCCGGATTTAGTGAGTTATCCAAAAAATTTGAAGCGCATCAAACCGGTTATGTACAGGTTGAGTTTATGGATGAACTTTATTATTTGGCCTTTCAACCAGCCAAACTCGACTTCCCCGAAATGAACTGGACCTTAGGTTTAATGATCCCTGCCGAGTTGATTGACGGGCCGATATCGGCCGCTCAAGTCAACACTACGCTGGGGGTTGTTGTGATCATCGCCTTGATCACCGGGTTGATTTTTGTTGTTTCAAACATGATCACTAAACCCATCGTACTGTTGTCTCGTGCAATGCAGGACGTTGCCGAAGGTGAAGGCGATCTGACCAAAAAAATCGACGTAGACAGTAACGATGAAGTTGGCGAACTGGCCGAACACTTCAACACCTTTATAACCAAGTTGCGCGGCCTGCTGCAACAAACCACCCAACATTCAGTAATAGTCAGCGATACCTCCGAGCACCTGAGTAAGGTATCGAGCGAAACCAACGACGAAATTCAGCAACAGAAATTACAGGTCGACACAGTTACCACAGCGGTCACCGAAATGGCTGCCACAGTACTAGAGATCTCCCGTAACGCAGCACAGGCCAACACGGCTGCAAGTGACGCAGAACAACAGACCTCATCGGGTTATCAAATGTCTTCTGAAGCGATGACCGAAATGAACAACTTGGCCCGCAGTATGGATGAAGCGGTTGAAACCGTTGCCGGACTCGGCGAAGAATCGAAAAACATCGGCTCGGTTATCGACGTCATCAACGGCATTGCCGAACAAACCAACCTGCTGGCGCTCAACGCAGCAATCGAAGCCGCCCGTGCGGGTGAACAAGGCCGAGGTTTTGCCGTGGTCGCCGATGAAGTCCGCTCGCTGGCCAGTCGAACTCAAGAGTCCACCAAACACATCAGCTCGATGGTCACCAAACTGCGTTCTATCGCTGAAGCCGCCGAGACTGTAATGAACAAAGGTAAAATCCAAACCACCATTGGCGTAGAAAAAACCCAACAAGTGCAAAATGCCCTGAGCGCCATCAACGATTCAATCACCACGGTACAAGAACAAAGTGGCCACATCGCAGTCGCCACCGAACAACAAACCGTGGTCGCCGAAAGCATTAACGAATCTCTTCACGCCATCACAGAACTGGTAGACAACACCGCCAATCATGCCTCAGAACTGTCAGACAAAGCTGATGAGCTGCATAACGCAGCGGGTGATTTACACGGGATTGTCGGTAGTTTTAAAGTCTAAATAAATCCGGGGAAATGAAAATGGGCCAATAAGATATTGGCCCATTTTCATTTCCCCGGATTTATATTCATCTTCCGTTCAGTTTACTTCGGTTAATATTGCACTCAGCGTTGTAAAACCAAGGAATAAATATGAAACCAGTATCACTTGTCACATTAGTCGCGTTAAGCGTGTTCTTGATTGCGGCACCTATTACCAGTCAGGCCGGAGAAAAACAGGAAAACCGCCGCGTTGTCGTCAATGATGGCAAAAGCCATAATGGCAGCAGCAAGGCCAGCAATCACAGAGGCGCCAACAAGAACACCAATCACAGGAGCAACGGCAAGAGTCACAATAACCGTGCCCACGGCAAAAAAAATCACAGCAGCAACCACGTTTACAATAATGGTCACCGCAGCAAAAAGCACCATGGTCACAGACGTCATCGCAGTCATAACATAGCCAAAGCTTTGTTATTTGGCGCAGCAGTACACCACGCCTTCGGCAGACACGGCAGCCACTATAACGGCCACGCGTGGTGCCCATCACATAACATTTACCATACCCACCGACATGGTTACAGTTACAGCTACAACTACAGTAACAACGTGCACTATAACGCACCTTACAGGGTCGACACCTTTGTAGAGCTTGCTGAAGGTCGATGTTACAAAGTGATTGAATACAGCAACGGAGACGAACGTAGAAAACGCATTCGCGACCACCACTGTGATGAGCTGGACGAATATGACGAATGGGACGATTGGGATGAGCAACAGTAACGCAGCTTAAAAGGTGCTGACATGGATGGCAGCACCAGTGCATGGAGATAGTTAACAAGGACTACGGGATGACATACCCGCCCCGCCCAAACACCGTTAGAGTGTGAAGCGGGGCATCTACCTAGTAATCGTCGAAATGTCGAACCACCGAAGTGTCGGACCATCTAAAACATCACCGCAAACACCACATACAACCCAATCGCCACGACTCCACCAAACAAGGCATAAGGCAACTGTGTCTTAACATGCTCAATATGGTCACAATCGCTGGCAAGCGAGGCCACTACCGTGGTATCAGATATTGGTGAAGCGTGGTCGCCGAAGATACCACCGCCTAACACTGCACCGACCAAAAATGCTGGAGGTAAACCGGTAGCTGCCGCTGTCGGAATAGCGATTGGGATCAAAATCGCAAAAGTACTCCACGACGACCCCGTCGCAAACGCCATGCCTGCTGCGGTTAAAAAGATCACCGGCGCAATCAACAGCATTGGTAAATCGGCGCTTAACACGCCGCTGACATAAACCCCAGTGCCAAAGGCTTTAACCGCATCACCAAAGGCAAAAGACAATATCAAAATCGCCACCACCGGTGACATGCTTTTCAAGCCTTCCCAGGCGCCAGCCAAAATCTGCCCTACGCTCATCACCTTATCAATCAAGATAAACGCAACCAACAAAACCAAAGACGACACCACTGACCACAATACAGAGAAAGAACCCGACCCTTGCCTGATATCACCGTCACCGGTCCACCACAACAAGAAAAAAGTTTCTATAATCATAAGTACCAGCGGTACAAAGAAATAGCGGGTCTTGGTTGATTTATCGCTATCAGCAGCGTCTTTTGCCTGCTCAACCTGGCCTTCACGAGGTTCGCTGTAAAGCGTCGAGTTTTTCATCGGACCAAACACTTTGCCTGAAATCGCCGTAAAATAGGCCAGTCCAACAGCGACCAATGCGTAAAAGTTATAACCTATGGTGTCAATCAACAGACCTACGCCATTTTCGATATTCTGCGCCTCAAGCAAACCCAAAATATACGCACCCCAGCCGTTTATCAAGATCAATACACTGATAGGTGCGCAAGTAGAATCTATTAAATAGGCCAAGGTGGCGCGGTTCATTTTAAAGCGTTCAAACAGTTTTTGACTGGCCATACCGGCAGAGAACAAGCTTAGGTTGGTGTCGGTAAAAATAATCGAGCCGATTGTCGCAGGTACCAAAGCCGCCTTTTTGCGCGAATTAACCCAATTACGGCTGGTAATGCGATCAACAAACGCAGTGATACCGCCACTTTTTTTCATCAACGTTAACAAACTGCCAATCAGCAACGAATAGACGATTATACGAAAGTTACCTGTACTGCTCAGGGTGTCGTACAGTCCCATACCGGTCAATTTTACGCTCTGGAGCGGAGAATAGCTGCTGGATAAAAAATAAGTCAGCCACAGACCAAAAGCCAGCGCCAGCAGTGCATTCTTTCGCCAAACGGCGATAACAATCGCAGCCAACGGCGGAACAATGGTGAGTATCGAGGGTTCGTTCATGATATTGATTTCACTTAGAATAATTCTGCGACATTATGCGGGATCTACTTTGCTATTTACACCGTTTTAACCTATAAAAGTAGAAATCACCGGATTTTTGCTTTACCAATTCGCATTTCTGCTATACTGTATAGGCATACACTATCATTCAACGCATAATAAACCGGTATATGGATATACCGCCATTTCAACGCGTTGAAATGTGAGTGAAGTTTCACTTGCTTGATATCCATGGATGGATTGAATTCAGTAAATGCAGGAGCGATTTCCTGTAAACGTAACGGTTTCTAAAATCTTATATGGACATAAGTTTTAGAACGATAAAAGGTAACATCATGGCAGTAGAAACCAGATTCGTCGTCGTTCGTGGAGGTAATGAGATCATGACATTTGCTGATAAGAAGGCTGCTGATGAATATGATCGTATGCTCGACATGGCCGATAATTTAACCCAACTATTCTCTCAATCCGGCTTAGAGCTGACCGAAAAACTGCAAGAAGATCTCGGTATTTATCTGGCCAAAAACCGCGAAGAAGTATTGATCTCCTTGCTGGCGAAAAAGCGTCCGCCAGAGCCTGCCCCAAAAACGGTTGAAGAAGTGCGCCAAGCAGAAAAACCAGCACCAAAGAAGAAAAAGCCGGCTAAAAAGGAAACAAAAGCCGCTGCCTGATCACCTTTGGCGTGTGCTTGAAATAACGGCCAAATGCGGTAGTAAAGTGGCTGTGTGAAGAATATCCCAAATCCAGGGCGATATGATTAAGATCATCGCCCTGCGCAATTCGCCCCAGTGCCTGCCTAAGGCGCAACTCATTTTTATATTGATGAATCGACTGCCCACTGACCTTTTTAAACACCCTGCACAAATGAAAAACGGAAGCACCTAGCTGACTAGCCAACTGTTGCAACGAATCGTTCTGGGCAAAACCAACGGTTAATAAAAACTGCGCCCGCTCGGCCAACTCACGCTGTCGTTGATTGATTTTTTCGCCACCAGCCAAAGGATCGACCCGCAAACTATTGCTCAAAATCGACATGGCCACCTCTTCGACCCGCGCAGCATCAATTTGTAACTGCCCTGCAATACCTTTGATTAAATAGTGAATCAACATACGCTGACGAACAAAATTGTCGGTTTGACTGGGCAAATGGCTGAAATTAAAAGGCCGCTCCAACGATCTACAAGGAAATTGCGATGACGTATAGGAATAGAGCGGCGACCCGGCCCCAGCTTC
>JABSOG010000309.1 GCA_013216025.1 Algicola sp.
TCGGCACGTCACCGGCATAAATTCGTCGCGCGGCTTTTTCGTTATGGCGTTTGGCCGATTCGGTGAAGCTGTAGTAACTGCGCCGTCCGATTTTCTTGGTCTGTAACCAGTCATCCTGCACCAGTCTGAACACCGAGGTTCTAACCAATCGTTCTGAATAACCCAAGCCCTGCAACGCTTCTATCAAACTGCCCAGCCAAATCCATTGGCCGTGCCCAGACATTACGTCACCAAACACGGTCACCAAATGAGATTTGCTGCTGATGTTGGCTTGTTTTGCCCGGGTGGCTATAAAAGAACCAATATCACTAACAAAAAGGTCAGAAGTCAAAGTCAATCTCAACTTCGTCGCTCACAGGATGAGCCTGACAGGTCAGAATATATCCATCAGCCACTTCTTGTTCGGTCAACGAGTGGTTAAGATCCATTTCAACCTTGCCTTTTATGACTTTGGCTTTACAAGTGGCGCATACACCCCCTTTACAAGAATAAGGTAAATCTGCGCCGTTCTCCATTGCTGCGTCAAGCACGTTTGCGCCGCCCATGGCCAGGTCAATAAAGGTTTTACGACCACCCACTTTTACCGATACTATACTAATTTTTTCGCCATACTCTTCGGCTCGGCGAGCCTGAGAGGCTTCCATTTCTTTTTCGGCAGAGCCCGAGAAAAACAGTTCGTAGTGAATTTGTTCTTCAGAAAAACCCCAATGTTTAAAGGCTGCTTCGACATCTAAGATCATTTCTTCAGGGCCACAAATAAACACGTCTGAGAATTGTTTAATTTCGATAACTCGGGCTTTGTCCAAATCAATCAGTTTTTGTGCGGTGATGCGGCCATTAAACAACACGGCATCGTTTTCTTCACGGGTAAACAGGTTGATTTGCTGATAACGCACCAAATACTGATTTTTGATGAAGTTGAGCTTTTCGCGAAACATCATCATTGGCGTCGATTTGTTGCCATAAAGCAGGGTGACTTTGGCTTTTGGCTCAGTGGCCAATATCGAGCGAATGTGTGACAAGTTGGGCGTAATGCCACTGCCAACAGCAATAAACAAATAGTGTTTTTCGTTGTTTTCATTAAGCTCGGTGTAAAAGTGGCCTTGTGGCGGCATCACTTCTAGGGTCATGCCCTTGCTCAATGCTTTGTTGGCATAATTTGAAAACACGCCGCCGTTGATGGTTTTGATACCGACCTGCAATTGTTGTTCAGCCACACTAGAACAAATCGAATACGAGCGCCTGATGTCTTCGCCATCGATGTCGGCTTTTAAGGTCAGGTGTTGGCCCTGAATGTAGCTGAACTGGTCTTTTAATTCATCTGGCAAGGCAAAACTCAACGCCACTGCGTCTTTGGTCAAACGCTCGACTTTGCTGATGGTTAATGGAAAAAATTCTGTACTCATGGGTTTCCCTTATATCCTTTTGAAATAATCAAAAGCTTCAAAACAGTCCCGGCATTGATGCAACGCTTTGCAGGCGGTCGAACCAAACTGGCTCAGAACTGTGGTATTTGAACTGCCGCACACCGGGCAATTGGGTTGGTCATCTTCTTGCGGTGGGGCGATGTGCAAGCTAGACAGCTGTTGTTTGCCTGCGGGTGAAATCATGTCGGTACCCCAAGCAGGTGCCAAGGCGACTTCGACTTTAACCTGCTGATAACCGGCATCATTCAGCGCGCTGATAATATCTTGCTTCATGGTGTCAACCGCCGGACAACCGCTGTAGGTCGGGGTGATCACCACAATGCAGGTATCATCTTGCTTTCGCACATCTTGCAATACCCCAAGGTCCCAAATGGTCAGGCCCGGCAATTCAGGATCGTAAACACTGTCGAGCAGGTTCCACAATACTTGATGCTCACCGTCCACACGGAATTTGCGCCGCTGGGCATAAACCGGGTTCACCGTTGGGATCACTTGATGACTTCCTTTGTAAATAGCTGCGTCACTCATGGTCATAGCTAGATTACCATTCCATGCCGGGATGCGTGCGTTGCAGATATTGCATTTCGCTGAGCATATGGCCCAAATGTTCGGTGTGAATGCCATTACGGCCACCGCGAATTTGCAATTGCGCATCACCAAATTCAATGCCTGATTCGCCCAAAAAGCCTTGTATGTATCGGTCCCAATCAGGCTGAAGCGCGGCACGATCAATCGCGATACCCTGTTCTACCAAAGAGGTTTCCCACTCTTCCATCAAGAACATTTCGCCTACAAAATCTTTGAGTTCTTCAAGCGCACGAACAATGCGCGAACGACTCTCTTCAGTGCCTTCAGACAACTGGCGGATCCACGGCTCAGAACGTTTGAGGTGATAGCGGGTTTCTTTGATGGCTTTGGCGGCAATGGCTGCGATGGTTTCATCTTTAGAATCAACCAATTGGGTCAAGTACAGGTTATAGAACGCGTCTAGCAAGAATTGGCGCACCATGGTGAAACCAAAATCGCCTTTGGGCAATTCGTGGATCAACAAGTTGGTGAACTCGCGCTCGCTGCGCAAATAGGCCAAATCATCTTCGCTGCGGCCTTTGCCTTCAACTTCGGCGGCATATTGGTAAAACATTCGGGCGCGACCGACATAATCGAGCGCAATGTTCGACAAGGCAATGTCTTCTTCAAGGTATGGGGCGTTGGAGCACCACTCGCTGAGGCGATGGCTGAGCACGACTGAATCGTCGGCCAAACCAAGCACAAAACGGTATAAAGGGCTTTGCTCGTTACTTTTTATCGTGTTGTTCATTCTGCCTCTCCTTACATGCCGGTGACGTTGTCGGGCAACACATAGTGAGTCGCATGACGATAAGGTTTGTCGTCCATTGGGTCGACAAAGCTTTCGATATCGTCCTCTTGCGAGGCAGTGATATTGGTCGATTCGACCACCCAAATGCTAACGCCTTCAGAGCGGCGAATGTAGCAATCGCGGGCGTACATCAGGGCATGTTCAGGGCTTTCTGCGTGCAGACTGCCAACGTGTTTGTGATCCAAACCACGGTTTGAACGGATGAAAACTTCGTATACCGCCAGTTGTTCTTGACTCATTTTAAATTCTCTCTCAAGTTTTTTATCGTCTTGCAACAATCATCCATGATTATTGCAAGAAACCGCTTCGTTTAAGCAAGTGAAACTTCGCTCACTTTTCAACATGTTGAAAAGGCGGTACATCCGTATACCGCAATGGCCTAGATCAGGCGGCGTTTTCAGTTTTTTTATCTTGCTGCTTTTGACGGTATGAACGCACCGCTTCGCGCACCCATTCGCCTTCGCTGTGCGCGGCTTTGTGATGTTTAATACGCTGATAGTTACAAGGGCCAGCGCCGTTGATCACTTGATAGAATTCTTCCCAATTGATCTCACCCGAGTCGTAATGACCGCGCTCTTCGTTCCACTTAATTAGTGGGTCTGGCATGTCGAGGCCCAAAGCTTCGATTTGTGGCACGGTTTGGTCAATGAATTTTTGACGTAAATCGTCGTTTGACATTCGTTTGATTTTCCAGCCCATAGAACGGCTTGAATGCGCCGACTCGCTATCGTGCGGACCAAACATCATCAACGACGGCCACCAGTTGCGGTTCATCGCATCTTGCGCCATTTGCTTTTGCACTTGCGTGCCGTGAGCCAGAACGGTCATGATCTCGTAACCCTGACGCTGGTGAAAACTCTCTTCTTTACAAATGCGGACCATCGCGCGTGCATACGGACCATAAGAAGTTCGTTGCAAGGTGATTTGGTTAACGATGGCCGCGCCATCGACCAGCCAGCCAATTGCGCCGATATCGGCCCAAGTTAGTGTGGGGTAATTAAAAATAGAGGCGTATTTGGCTTTGCCAGATTGCAGCGCATCAATCATTTGTGAGCGGGTAATGCCCAAAGATTCGGTGGCGCTGTATAGATACAAACCATGTCCGGCTTCGTCTTGCACCTTCGACAACAATACTGCCTTGCGGCGCAAGGTCGGGGCACGGGTGATCCAGTTGCCTTCAGGCTGCATACCAATCACTTCAGAATGGGCATGTTGTGACATTTGGCGGATGAGATTTTTACGGTAATCATCCGGCATCCAATCGGTGGGTTCGATTTTTTGTTCATCAGAAATTCTCTGATCAAACGTTGCTTGTTCTACGGCTTCATCTTTATCAAGGGTTTGCATCTGATAGGGCTCCGTTAAGCTTAAATAGGGCGATAATGTGGTTATGATACCAATTTATTTGATTTATCTCAAATTGTGTATCAGATTATTTTTTGTGGGTGGAGAAAACAACACAATTTCGGAAAAACCGACGGTAGGAGCGAGCTCCAGCTCGCGATTTGGGCCTTAGCCCAATATATACGGGGTTTGTACAACCCTTGAAATATTGCGGGGTTGCGCATTTTTTTAAACATTGTGACAATTCAACGTGTCTATTTCAAAACGATGAAATTTTGAAAATTGCCATTTCAAAGGTTACCTCAACCCCGTATATATTTGGCTGGGGCCAAAATCGCGAGCTGGAGCTCGCTCCTACCGGGGGATTATGATAAATCCGGCAATTGCTGCACCTCGACCAACTCCCCATCCCGCCGATGATACCCAGTTTGCTCAATCAACTTTTCTGCTTGTTCTAAATGGTGGGCGAAGCGAGTTTTCATGGCTGCACTGTTTGGCGCTAATTCTTGCCCGTTCTCTTTTATGACAAAGTTGTCGTCACTGGTTTTTAATTGTTGATGGATATTACGACAGGCTTCAAGGTGGTAATCGCTCAGGTGCAACAGCATTTGACTGTAAGTGGCAGATTCGAAGACTTCATCTAAATCTTGCCATGCGGATTTGTGGTTGTTTTGGTGGGTTTGGAAAGTAGCGCGGGCTAGGAGGCCTAATGGTAAATCGTCCAGTCCACCAGCATCCCTTAATCCTGCCACCGCTTGATTTAAATACGTTTTGGCTTGGTCAAATTCTGCTGGGTTTTGCTTTAATCTCTTTTGAAAATGGGCTTTGCCCAAGGTCAGTTGATCCAGTGCAGTCTCCATTAACAAGTTATTTCGTTCTACTAATATTTTGGATTTTTCAGCCCTTTCAATCACCTTACCTACCTCACCCAAATCTAACAATAATGAACAAAACTGAAACCCGCGCTGAGCATACAATGTGTCATATTCAGGTTGATCTTTTTGCTGAATGGCTTCGGCATCCATAAACAAGGCTTTGGCCTTTTTTTGCTCACCAGATTGGAAAAGTGCATTAGCCCATGTGGTTCGTCTAGCAATTTTTTGAAACTCATCTTCACTGCGATCGGCATAAGTGTCACTTTGCTCACCATGCGCGATCGCCTGCGCCAGATTGCCCAATACCAGATACAGTTCGCTGGTATTGCTAGCAGCACTTGCAGCACTTATCCAATCTTCTTGTAATTTGGGTATTTCAACACTAGCCACAAAAAGCTCAACCGCCTCAAGCAATCGGCCCAACCCACGCAGCCGAAAACCCGCCCAATTGAGTGCGGCGGCTTTATCCGCATCAATTAATCCTGCTGCAGGCATATCCCAAGTTTTATCAAAAAAACAGGCTACGCAGGCCAAGTCAATACCATATGCACCCAGTTTTCTGATGATGTAATTTTCATCTTCGCGTTGAATTTTTGGCCAATAAACCTCATCCAAAGCAGTTTGATGCAAACCAGCCAAACAACCATGGGCAACAGCAGTGAACAACGGTTCCAGTTCTTCAAGCGTATCAGGCAACTCTTTTTCCGGCAGGTTTTTATAGTATTCATAAAGTCTCGTGTGGGCGGATTTATAACCTTCAGGGTTTTGATCTTTAAGCTGTTCGGTAAAGTATTCACGTACCAATGGATGGCAATCGAGAGCCTGAGTTTCGTCGGGCTGCAAGATAAGGTTCAGCTCAGCAAGACTTTCCACCGCAAAAGCCCAATCTTCAAGGCTCAGCTCTTGAATCCGCTCGCTAACCCCTTCAATGGCAGGTGCAGCTTTTAAAACATCAATAGCATCCTTAGTCACTACCCGGTCAAACAAACCAAGAATATGAAGAATATCCAGCTCTGGACCCTCTTGGGTTTTAAGCCAGCCATGATAAGACGCCATCACTTTTTTGGCGTGTCTGCCCTGCTTGTTTCTGCCGGTATAAGCAGGCATTTGATCTCTTTTGCGAATATCACCTTTGTAGACAGTTTTGAGATAACTACCCAGCAAGGCCAATGTCAGCGCATGACCCTCAACCTCTTCCACCGCTTTTACCATCTCAGCCTTTGGGCCTGTGACTTTGTTATTTTCAAGTACTTGAATACCCGCTTCAACACTGAGCCGTTCTAGCTCAACAATCAAACTACGAGTCGCCTGCAATTCAAAAACCGGCACTCTTGAGGTGATAACACACAAACCATTCAACTTATAAGCAAGGTTTTTTAACAACGCCGACAGTGATTGATCTTTTAACCGGCCTTGCAAATCGCCCGGTGGATATTGCATCGGCTCCAACCCATCGAGAATCAGCAGGGTTTTACGTTGGCTGAACAAATCAGCCAACAGCAAACCTTGTTCATGCGGGGATGAGGGTCTCTCGCCAGTAAATCGTAAAAAGCGAAAGGCCATATTGATAAAATGCTCAGCCGACACATGCCGCTGGTCGCTGGTGCCTTGGGAATAAAACGAATGGGCGAACACTCGTTCAGCACCTTTATAGCCATTGTCGCGCATGTCGTTGCGCCAAGTGTTGATCAACGATGATTTGCCCACCCCGCCCCAAGCGATGAAGCTGATAATCCGGGTGTTTTCGTCATCCCATGCTTGGTTTAGTTGTTCAACTTCTTTTTCTCTGCCGACGATATCGCCGGGGGTTACGGGTAAATCGATTTGGAGTTCGACATTGATTGTTTTGTTAAAATAGCTTCCGGGGTCTTGTAGAGATATGATTTCTTTGGTTTTGCCCACATGTGGCGTGAAGGCTTTGTGTTTACCGTGCAAGCGGCGTTCTAGATCGTCAAAACCACAGGGGTCATCGGAGCTAATAAGGTAAAACGTATCGCCGTCCAAAATTAAAGGAATATGCGCTTTGTCGTCGATGTTCAACAGAACAGGTAGAAATTTATTATTGCGACTGGCGTCTTTATTAATGGCGTTGTATATGACTTTTCCTTCAAACCGACAACCATAACCAATCTTCTCTTTTTCTTTGCCGGTGATTCGCCTTTTGTAGGTTTCGGTGCAAATCAGCAAAACAAAAGCTGAATCTTCAATGCCGTTTTCCATCCACAACGGCCAGCCTTCTTCGGGTGCAGCAACATGCTGGTCGATTGGCACATCAAAACCGGCCCGGCGTAAGTCGTTGGCTAGTTGTAGGACTTTTTTGGCGTGATCTTCACTGTCGTGGCTGTAGGAGATAAATAGCTTTATAGGCATGGGGGCTTTGTTTTACCGCAAATATCGTGTGCCCTAAAGATTAGCGGGTTTTTCGTTAAATGAAAATTTCAAATGTGGCTTTTGAGCAGGAATTTTTCGTGCATGGAATGCACGCTACACGGTCAATTAGTCTTGGGCGCGTTGCATAAATGCCGTCATATCTTCGTTTTCTACGCGCTCATAGATATAGGCTACAGACAACGTCAGGTCGATGGATTCAAAATGGATTTCATCACCCAATACATAATGGCGGCCCTGCCAGTCGCTGCTTTTTCGCAACACTTCAATGTTGACAAAATCTTGTTCAATTAACACATATTCTTGCAGGATTGGAATATTGATATAAGCTAATCGCTTGGTGGTCAAATCTCTGCGCCGGGTTGATTTTGATAATACCTCAACCAGAATCACTGGCGATTTATACATTATCAGGATCAATTCCTGCCTTTCGCAGTATTTCTTTATACTTGTTTTTTTCTACTCGTTCATTTTCTGTTTCGGCTTTGGCTTGCTCTGTTGCAGCTTGAGATTCAGCCAACTCCTGATTCCTCTGCCGAGCAACGTTCTCATCCGACAGTTGAATTCTCATAATCTGCTGACGAGTTTTGTAACGATGGTAATCTTCGGATTGGTCTGAAAAGGCAGTTAAAACACTCATGGCTTCTCTCATCTGCGGTATGTCATTCAATTCATCGGGCAAAAACTTAAAGCTCTTGCCTTCCTTGAAGAAGTATAACCAATTATCCTCAGGTTGTAACGCCTGAGGTTTGCGCCACTTGGCCAGCTCCAATACATGAATCGACATGTGATCTGTCAAAAGCACCTCGTGATGCCTGTCATAACATTCAAAATGATGATGACAAGCGCCAGAACGCCTTATCAAATTACCGGTAAGCAACCAAATTGATATCACAGGTTTGAGTTGCTCAAATCCAACACCTTCGGTTAATTGGCCCTGATAAATATCCCCCCAGTTAGCCAGCATACGGTAAGCCAAATATTCCGGTGTGGCCACCTGTACTTCTATTTGATAG
Organism: Algicola sp.; assembly: GCA_013216025.1. Lineage (GTDB taxonomy): Bacteria > Pseudomonadota > Gammaproteobacteria > Enterobacterales > Alteromonadaceae > JABSOG01. The sequence goes on from JABSOG010000309.1 coordinate 8,429, forward strand.
GTATTGTCGTTTTCATCCTGCGCCTTGATATCCACAATCGACAGCTTGTCTTCCAAATAATCTTTATCATTGTAAGGATTTTGGATCACGATCCTCTTAATCAATGCCTGCGGCTTCAATATCGCATTAAGAAAATGCAGCAATAATGCCTCATGCCCCGCCGCACCGAGGATTTTTTTAAACACGCAATCAATGGTTGGATCGATAAAATATTTCATTTTGGCTGGCCTGCAACGCAACTGGATATAATAACAGTATAACTTATAACCACTGACATGCCAGCAAACCGCTGGTTATTTAACCAGATCTCATCATCCCCAATTTCAGTTTTTAAGCCAATAAAAAAGCGAGACCGAAATCTCGCTTACGATGGGGAACAGGCTATCGTTCTGACAATTAAGCCCGTTCAATAATCATAGCAATGCCCTGACCGACACCGATACACATAGTGCAAAGCGCATAACGGCCATTGGTTCTTTGCAGCTGGTA
>JABSOG010000310.1 GCA_013216025.1 Algicola sp.
CGCCACTTGTGTGACAAAACAACCGTCACAAGACAACGTGCCTTCGTTAATATCTAAAGGAGCAGCACCTTTAGACCCAGCATCAACTGGCACGGTATCGTAATCGACTTCAAGCGCCAGCCCGATGATCAAAGGCTCACCAATTGAGGGGTCGGTCACCAGCAAAATCTCTTCGATGATTTGCTGCACTGCCCGTTCACGCTTATCTGTCTCAACCGTTTGCAGGGCATTAGCCAATAACCCCATCTGCGACTGAGAAATAATATCAGCCTGTGTTGCTGCAGCTTGGCGCAGGCGCGGTTGCAATTCGCCTTGCCAGTAATGAAACATCGAAATCAGATAGACAATCAGCACAGTGATAAAAATCAAGCTGATGGTAAAGCTCGTTTTCAGTTTCCCAGCGATTTTACGTCTGGTTTTCATGTTGAGTTTCATGTTTTTTCGAGACTCTCAAATAAAAGGCTTTTAGGGTGATCTTGCTTTTTTTCAGGGTATCTATATTGATAAACGGCCTAACTTTTGATTCTACCGATATACCACCAAATACCCCTTTTTCAACATCACCTTCAAAAGGAGAAAATAACAGGGTTTGATCTAAAATGCTTTTATCAATCACCGCCTTTAAGTTGACCCCATCCATCTTTTGGACAATAAAAGCCCCCAATATTGTCTCGCTGCTTTTTAAGTATGCGTTCAATGAGACCACCTCAAGCACCACAGGTTTCCCCTTTAACGCTTTCAAATCTGGGCCTAAAGACGCCGCCAAAACACGGGCTTTCCGATCACTATGGATAAAAATGAGTTTGACATGAAGTTCACCCGAATGGGTGACTTTATTAAGATACGTGGTATTAGAGACCAGCATTGACCTGAATAACTTAATGCCCACGCTGGCACGGCGGTCGGTAAAAGAGTCGGCCACAACAGGAAGGCTGATGAGCAATATCAGCCATAAGCAAAAAAAGTGAAGGATTTTAGCCATCAGTCAGTGTCCATCAATCAGAACCCATCAACCCCTTAAATCTCTTATATCAAGTCGTTCAAAATTCATAACTGAAATCGACCGACCACATCCTGCCACCTTTGGTTAGTCCTTCGGGCCATTGGGTTGGATAAGCTTGAACGGTCCAGTGCGCATTGCCGAGGTTTTTAGCGGTGACCCTAATGGTTAAGTGCTCTTGGGCAAAGAGGTTTTTGTAAACTAACGTGTAATCTATGGTGCTGTAGGCATCAAACGTTTGTACGTGCGGTACTCTCAAATGCGGCAGCTCGGCACCTTCTTGCTCGCCAACATATTTAGCCAATAAATGATGACTGACTTGCTCTGAGGCATTCCAACTGACACCCAAATTGGCCAGCCAGTTCACTGCCCCAGTAAATTCTTCGTCAACATCCCGTTTGTCGGTGGTTTTAACATAAGATATATTCGACAGAACCTCCCAACTGGTGGAGAAGTTTTCAGACCATTCCAACTCAACGCCGCGAGCCGTGATGTCACCAAGGTTGCGAAACAACGGCGGATCACCTGGATTTAGGTGAAACTCGATTAAATCACTGATATCGGTTTTAAAAACCGTGGCTTTAATGTTTCGGGTCGGCTGGCGGTATATATAACTCATTTCGGTGGTCGCTAAATTTTCTGACGTAATACTGCCAACGGTAGCCCTACCCAGCAAGCTGTCTGGTCCTGGATTACTTTGCTCAAGCGCAGGTGGCCTGAAGGCCTCAGAATACTGTGCCTTAACCATGTGTTGTTGCGAAAGTCGCCAAACGGCGGCGATACGGGGTGAATGACTGGTGCCCCAATCATCGTAATGATCGAACCGGGTCCCTAGGGTAATATCAAGATTCTCATTCATTCGCCACTGATCTTGCAGCACAATACTGTACAGCTTGCGCTCGGTATTGGTTTGCACCCTTAACTCGGCCTCGTCCAAAGTAAAATGCTCATCACCCGCTGTCATAAAACCAAAAGAATCATCAACCTTAAACCGCGCCCCTTCTAGCACAACCAGCAGGTTATGATCATCTGTGGCCAGCCAGTCAAAGACCAGTTCAAACTTTTGATAAGAATCATCGGCACCGGTTTGGCGGGTTCGGTCAACAAGGTTAATCACTGGTGGCGGCGGTCCTTGTAGCCGAGGCCCTGCTGGTAGACCCAAAAATTCGGCTTCAACGAGCTTGGTTTGTTGCCAGGTCAATGAAAATGTTGCTGACAGCGCATCACTGATGGTCCATTTTTTGTTGCCGTGCAAATTCAAAACCGACTCTTTACGGGGCGCATAATCACTACCGCCTTTGGCTGTATCACCATAAAACCCGCCTCTTTTGCTGTTAACGTAGCGGCTTTTAAACTGATAATCGCCATAGTCAGCATTAACAACCAACAATTGACCTTGGTCATGATCAAAAATATTGCCCGGCGCATATCCCCAACCATTGATGGTGAAATTATCCTGCCCTGAAAGCCGTTGGGTGCCATTGGTTTTCCATGCAGACGCATTAACAGACCATTTCAAACCGCCTTGCTCAGCTGAATAGACCGCATCCAATTGGCGATAATGATGTTTGCCCACTTTGACTTGCACTGCCTTGTCATTGCTGCGGGTAATGATGTTTACCACCCCAGAAAAAGCAAACTCGCCATACAGTGGCGAGCCCGGCCCGCGAATAATTTCAATTCGCTCAACCTGAAATATCGGCAAATGCAAAATAGCATCAGCAGTACCGGTCACCGCACTGTTGGCGGGTACCCCATTGAACATGATTTTTAAATTACTGGATTTAAGCGCGACCCCAACCCCTCGGACAATCGTCACAGGCTGACCGACATTACCGACATCAGTATAAATACCGGGCACCAAACCCAGCGCTTCATTGATGGTCTGTACACCCAAACTTTGCAGTTGATCACCATGCAAAATGGTGATCATACCCGGCACAAAATCAGCATTCATTTTAGACTTTGTTGCCAAATCAGTTTGAGCGTCTAGTAATGCCATGAGTTCGGCGAATTCATCTTGGTCATCATCTGCCATCGCATTGAACGACAACAACAAAGTTGCCACAATGCTCATTTTAAAACAAAGACGGTAGGATTTAGCCATGTGCTTTTCCTTTATCAAAGTTGCCACTGTCAAACTGTATGGTAGCAGCCTATCCAAGCATCGATCAACCGAACATACGTATGCTTGATTCAGCGTACTTAACCATATCCATTGGTTGCGCCGGTTCACCGATAACCCGGTTTCGGCCTTGCAGCTTGGCCATATAGAGGTTGCTGTCGGCGTCACTGAGTATATCTTCGCACTGGTCGTTATGCTCATGCATTGAAGAAGCGCAACCCAGACTTATCGTCACATTGGCTGCACAGGTTGACTTTTGGTGGGGTAATTGCAAATCGTCAATGCTGCGGCACAGCATTTGCGCTATTTTCAGGGCGCTTTTTGGGTCGGTTTCTGGCAACAGTACCACAAACTCTTCGCCGCCATACCGGGCCAACAAGTCTGCCGGTCTTTTGAGGCTTTTTTGCAAAGTATTGGCGATTATTCTCAAACACGCATCCCCCATGACATGGCCATAGTGATCGTTATAATGTTTAAAATAATCGACATCTATCATGATCACCGACAGCGGTTGACCACTACGACAATGACGTTTGTACTCTCTGGCAAACAACTGATCAAAGTGGCGTCGATTGGCTACGCCAGTCAGGCCGTCAATAAAGGCCATTTCAGCCAACAGGTCGGTTTTACGTTTGAGTTCTAAATGGTTGCGAACTCTGGCTTTTAGAATCGGCATCACAAAAGGTTTCGAGATATAATCAACGGCCCCCAGTGCCAGCCCTTTTTGTTCGTCACTCGACTCACTCATCGCGGTAACAAAAATAACCGGAATATGGCGGGTTTTAGGATTAGATTTCAATCGACTACAGACTTCATAACCATCCATAACTGGCATCATGATATCAAGCAAAATCAAATCTGGCTTTAACGTTTCGGCCAGTTTTAACCCATCTAGCGGACACAGTGCGACAGTCAAATTAACCTGATCATGTTGATAATGTTCAACCAAAATATCCAGGTTGACGGGCATATCATCAATGGCGAGTATGGTCGGGGTATATTTATCAACGTTGTTCATCATAGCCTCCGCAATAGCAGTGTTTTAAATCTTGGTGCTTTATCACCGTAACAGCACTGAACATAGCAAATAGGTTGCCAACTACAAAAACATAATACAAATCAATTAGTTAAAGTAATTTACGACAATCGAATTTTGAAATGCTTATACTATTGCTTATATTGGGCGCGAAACTCTTATAGGTTTATAAGCAAATTTGCTTATAGTGGGATAGATCTCTTATAGTATCTCGTAGGAGCTGCGTCCCGCTGCGTATTGGCCGCAGGCCAATCATTCATACTCCGGGATGTTGCTAAGTTCTTTGGAAAGATTTCATCTTTCATCGCGGCGGGACGCCGTTCCTACCAAGTACCTATAGACGCTCTACTACAAAAGGCCCAAACAACATGAATACCACCGATCAGGCCAATTCAGTCATACTGCTGGTTGACGACAAACCCGATAACCTCGATATTCTCATTCACCAGCTTGAGGATATTGGCCATGGTTTGTGTGTCGCCCTGTCTGGTGAAGAGGCCCTAAGGCTGGCCACCGAGCAATTGCCCAGCATGATATTGCTCGACATCATGATGCCTGGCATTAATGGCTTCGAAACCTGTGTCGAATTAAAAAAGAACCCAAAAACCCGTGACATTCCGGTGATCTTTATGAGCGCACTGGCTGACACCGACAGCAAAGTCAAAGGGTTTAGCGTTGGCGGCGTCGACTTTGTCACCAAACCTTTTCAGCGCGAAGAGGTGGTTGCGCGTATTAATACCCACCTGACCATTCGCCGCCAACGACTGCTGTTGCAAGCACAAAACATCGCGCTCGAAGATGTAAACAAACAGCTACAGGCACAAATCAGCCATACTCAACAAGCACAAACCGCGTTGAATATTGCAGACAATAAACTCTCGGCATTGACCCAACAAGAGGCAAAACAGTGGGGCATTGAGGCGTTTATCGGCAATAGCCCGGTGATCACCTCAACACTTGAAGAAATTCGCAGCCTGCAACAAGTAAACAAGACCAATGTGCTGGTTTTGGGCGAAAGTGGCACCGGCAAAGAACTGATATCCCGGGCCATTCATTTTGGCAGCAACCGTCAGAAAAACCCTTTTATCGCGGTCAATTGCGCCGCCATACCCAGCGAGTTGGCAGACTCGGAGTTTTTTGGCCACAGCAAAGGGGCATTCACCGGCGCGGTCAGTACCCGGCCCGGTTATTTTGTTCAGGCCGATGGCGGTACTTTGTTTTTGGATGAAATCGGCGATATGCCATTGCAACTACAGGCCAAATTATTACGTGTACTCGAAGATGGCAGAGTCACGCCGGTAGGGGGCAATAGCGATAAAATCGTGGATGTCAGAGTGGTTGCAGCAACCAATATCGATTTACGTAGCAAGGTCGAACAAAAAACCTTTCGCCAAGATTTGTATTACCGGCTGTCAGGTTACATCGTCAAACTACCCCCTTTACGTAAGCGAATAGAAGACGTCATTCCACTGACAACCCATTTTTTGACCCTACTGGCCGAGCAAATGGGCCGAATGAAATCGGCCATCAGCAGTGAAGCCATTGCGGTATTACAACGCTATCATTTTCCGGGTAATGTACGTGAACTGAAAAACCTGATTGAACATGCGTTGATCGCCAGCCGTGGCCAAACCATTTTACCCGAGCATTTTCATTTTATTCATCAGATAGCAGTAGAAGACGGATCGCCAACTGAACAAGCACACCACATCAATCAACCTATGTCAGAACCTGTGCTAGAAAATGTACCGCCAGTACGTGTCAAACAACAAGATGAACAGCAAATTCTCAGTTATGTTAAACAACATGGCCGTATCGATAACTCAGTGGCGCAAAAAGTGTTGAACATTGAACATGGGCGAGCGTCTTATCTGCTTAAAAAGCTCCATGGTGAAGGCAAGCTCAACCGCGAAGGACAGCGGCGTTGGGCTTTTTATACTTTGGCTGATGTTGATTAATTGGCAATGTTTTAATCAACCTCAACGTTACGACGACAGGTAAACAATCACATCATTTATGCCTCTTATACCAATCACATTAATTTACTTGTCTACTTTTTGGTCGGGTAAAATGGTCAATGACAAGGCATTAATTGCCGTATGTTGTTGTTCTACTTACAAAATTAATAACGCAGGCAGTGGCCATTTTAACCAGCAAAATAGACCAGTTAATTATGGAGATTGGTATTAATACTCAGGGTTATTGCACATGTATTCAATGGGCTGTTCAAACGTACTCGCCAGGCTTGGTACCAACTTTTTAGCCAGCTCCAAGCTATTGACCGGACATAAACCATCCGCCCCCACACCCTGTTGAAAACGAAACAGGTTATTTGGATCATATTTGCTTTTAGCCACGCAAAACACCGGATAATATTCTGCCCAATACCGTTGGGAATAATCGGTCACATAAGGTTTGGGATAGTTTTGGTAGGCTGCGCCGTTGGTCCAGGGTTGGATCATATCCAGCCACTGGTTGAGGAATTTAAAGGCTTTGGCTTTTTCAGTGACTTCTTTGTCGTCGTGCCAGTAAACATTGAGAAAGCCATTAAAATCATCTTCTCTATGAATGTAGCCATTGTCGCCCCGCTTGGTGTCGTTAATAGCTGCACCACCGGGTTCGATGTTTAACTCAGGCAGGCTGGTAAACAATGAAGGTGCTGTACGCATATGGTCTATCAAGGTTTTCCAACCCTCGACCCCTAGGGGTTTGATGAAAAATCTCGATTGTTTTTCCTGATTGGGCAGGTCCTGTACTTCGGTGTTAGCAAACTGGGTGTCATTGTCATGCTCTTCATAACCCATCAAGCGAGAGTTTAAGGTTGAATAAGCACCGGTGTCTTCCCAATGCACGACACATCCTGGGGTTTGGATCAGTTGGTTTAATATCTCACTACCGGTACCCAGATCACCCCGATAAATTGTGCGCATTTGTAAATAGGGGACCATCAAAGTTGAGTCATTTTCATCTTCGAGAAAATTAATATAAGTCATATAACCAAAGCGGCGATCATTATTGCTGCCCATAAATTGGCTTTGCATCAACGCTAATACCTGTGCACCTTGCATGGCTTCAGTGTCACCTTTGAGTCGCCAGTGCATGGAGATAGCACCAAACTGACGAACTTTATAAGTTTTATAGGTAATTTGGGTGACGATGCCAAAGTTGTTACCTGTTCCCCCACGCATTGCCCAGAATAAATCGGCATTGACATTTTTGTTTGCTTCAACGCATCTGCCATCCTGCAAAACCACCAAAAGACTCTCCACATTGTCGCAGTTCATGCCAAACATACGCGATGCAAAACCGTAACCGCCGCCTTGCATGTAACCACCAGCCCTGACTTCCGGGCAAATACCTGCCGGGGTAAATCGGCCGTAATTTTCCAGGGTTTTGTAGAAGTCCCTGAATTGCACGCCGGGACCAACATGCACCAACTCATTAGTGGTATCTACCGCCAGTTGATTAAAGCTGCGTAAATCGAGCATTACCCCACCTTCGAGGGTAGAGTAACCTGCCGTACTGTGACCACCGGATCGAGGGGTAAAGTTGAAGTCTTCATCTTTGAGTCGTCTACCCCGAAAATAAGCCAAAGCACAACGGAGATCTTTGATATTTTGACAAACGGCGATGGCTGAGGGTTTGACATTTTTATAATTGGCGTAAAAAATTGTTCTTAGTGCTTCATATTGCGCTTCCCAAGGAAATACCCAATTACCGCAGGTATCCCACAACAGCTGTGCAGCTTCCTGTGGGTCCAAATTGTATGTTTTCAGGTTGGCTGTGACTTGGCTGGTTGCGAATTGAGCAATGCGCTTTTTCAATTCAACTTGTTTGCTATCGTAAAATTCAGGCATTTTTTTTCCTTATTGATTGTTGTTATACCGCTCAGGATTTCTGGATATTTAACTCATTTGTTTCTGTTTTATCGTCTTATTGGTAGTATAGGCAAGGTTAATAACAAAGCTAATAATTGCATCGCTGCGTAAAAGCCTGAAAAGGGTGCCGTAGCGGCTGGCCCCTACGGCGGGTTATTCGGCCATCATGTTGATGCAAAATGGCTTTTGCAACGCCCTCCATGTAGGGCCATCCCTTCACAAACAAAAAAGCCCGCAATACGGGCTTTTTTAAAGTGGTAATACAAAAGTAAGCGGGTTTTATCTAAACAACTTTCCCCGTCTTACCGTCACCAAGGCCAACACCAAACATAACAAGTAGGCCATCGAGCCACCGCCACTGCTTTTAACAGGTGCTGGTGCTGGTTCAACTTTGTTGGTGATTGTGATGGTGGTAGCACTCGTCGCTGACAACATGCCATCGGTCACCGTCTCATCAACACTGACCAATGGACTGACAAACTGTAGTGTTGGCGCAGTAGTGTTGCTTAATACCACTGGCGTACCTTGTGTTTGAACTCAGTCAAAACTCAGGGCACTGCCTTCAGCATCGCTGTTGTTGCTGGCATCCAAAACGACTTCAGTAGCTTCATTCACAATGACAGACAGGTCTGTTACAACTACCGGCGGCATATTTTCAACCACAATAGCCCCCGGGTCTTCTACTGAACCGTTGACGGTGAAATCGGTGTCATTAGGGCCGCCATCTTCAATCAACAACTGCATACAGTTATCACCTGCGGTCAAACCTGGGCTATACGCCGGGGCGTTGGCTGCCGGACAGTTTCCAGCCACATCGGCAAGGGCTGAACCAAGATTGTTTCTGTCGTCTTCAACAAAACTAAACCAGCCTTGTA
>JABSOG010000311.1 GCA_013216025.1 Algicola sp.
TAGCGGATACATTTTCGCCCCCCATGCAGTCTTGGTCTGGCTGACTGACAAAGGCAGATAGTCACCGGTTGGGGTTTTAACCTTAAGGTATTGTTCGAATCGGTGTTGATCAAAAGTGGCATTGTCAGGCAAATCAAGGTGGGCATCAGACAAAGGGTTGGCCTGAGTGTAATTGTTGGACAAGCCAAATGTTGGAAAAGGTGTTTTGATGGTTTTAGACAGCGTGTTTGATTTCGCCCCGTCAAACCCGGGAAACGCTTTGACCTTAATAAAGTAAACCGATGCCGGGTTTAAGGGCGTTTTCAGCTCACAGGCGAGCCTTTGGCTATCGATAAATCGCCAGCGGCAATTGGGGGATTGAGCATTTTGTATAGTGATAGTGCCAACCTGCGCAGCACTGGGTACTGCCCCGGGGATAGCAACCGCCTGATTAAAGCGAAAAACGATTTGATTGATATTTTGACGACCATCATCATCGACACTGATACTTTCGAGCTGTAAAGGGGCTGTTGTTTGTGGAGTAGTTTCTAGCGCCGACTGGCAACCCGCCAGCAACCCTGCCAACAAAAGCACCAGAAACAAACCCACAAACTTGAAATAAATCATCACTTTCCAACATGAATGAACCTTTTGCAACAATATAACAGATTATCGTTCAGCTAGGAGGCAGGCGCTTATATGTATGTTATTCTCTGGCTTATCTAAGCGATTAAAATCGACACGAGAGCCAAATAACACCATGAAAATAAAAACAATTTTGCCACTCATACTCGCAGCAGCCAGCAGCATCGTATCCGTTGAGATTCAAGCAGACTCTTGGCAGGAAATAGGCAGCTATTACCAGCAAGAATTGAAGTCACTTAAGGTTGTCGGCGGCGCAGCGGCATTGGTCAAAAAAGGTAGTGTTGTCGGGTCGGTCTATTATGGCGATGCAGACCAAGACAAAGGGTATAAAGTGGATGCAAATACCCTGTTTCACTGGGCATCAATCACCAAAACTTTTACCGGCATTGCTATTATGCAGTTGCGCGACAGAGGCAAACTCAAGCTTTCTGATTCGGTGATGAAGTACTTGCCCGAAATAGGCGCTGTGCACAATGAATTTGGCAACACCGACAAAATCACCATCAAACAGTTACTCAGTCACACTTCTGGTTTTCGGGCACCGAGTTTTCCGTGGAAAGATAAAAAATGGCAGCCCCATGAGCCAACCGAGTTCTCTCAGTTAGTGGCGATGATGCCCTACAGCGAGATTAAATTCGAACCCGGCAGCCAATTTGGTTATTCAAACCTTGGGGTCAACTTTTTGGGCGAGATAGTGCGTCGCCTGACCGGCGACACTATTATGATGTATGTCGACAAAAACATCTTCAAACCGCTCAAAATGCACAATGCCTACTTCGACACCACCCCGTATCACCTGCAAAAGCACCGCTCTAACAACTACTATTTTGAGCAGGGCGAGCTGAACACCGGCAATCCAGAATTTGACACGGGTGTCACCGCAGCCAACGGCGGGCTCAATGCCTCGGTTAAAGATATGACTAAGTATCTGGCGTTTTTGATTGGTGACGACAAACAGCCCATTTTTGATGGCATACTCAAACGTTCGTCACTGCTCGAAATGTGGCAACCGCTGCACAACACTAAACACAAAACCAACATCGATGAGCAAATTGCGATATCGTTCTTTGAACGCAGCCACGCCGGACGCACTTTTGTCGGCCATACTGGCGGGCAAAAGAATTTTTCGAGTGCAATGTTTATCAGTCCAGAATCAAAAGCAGGCTTTGTGTTTGTGTATAACACCGGGGTTTGGGCAAAAGACGACAAAGATAAATTCCAAGATTTAACCAGCCCCCTATTTAAACAGATGCAGCTAAAACTCTTTAAATTAATGGCGGAGCAGTAAATGTTGATGAATAAAACGCTTACGGCGTGCACCATTTTATTGGGTTGTTATGCACCTAGTGGCTTTGCTGCTGACGCGCAAACACAAGCTAAAACTTTAATCACCATAGCCGATGCCAAAACATCACCGGCTGTAGGGCTAGATTTGGGCAAACCCGGTGATTCGATTGGCGATCAGTGGTTGTTCGACCAACCCTTGCTTGATGCTCAGCGCAAAAACATCGGCAATAATAGCGGGGTTTGTATTCGCACTAAGGTGGGCAACAGCTCGCAGTGCCAATGGACGCTGACGCTAAATGGAGGTGGTCATGATGCGGGCACAATTCAAGTCGCTGGGCGGGAGTTTGATCAGGGCAGCTCTGCCATTGCCATTGTTGGCGGCACAGGTGCCTACCAACACATCAGTGGCGAATTGATTTCGTTCAAAAATGCTGATGGCACCTACACCCAAACCCTGTCTTATACACTTGCACCTATCCCACAAACAGATAGCCAATCATTAATCAGCAAAGTTCGTAAAAATGGCCATTATAGTTGTATTGAATGCCATGGAAAAACCGGCAATCCACCCATCACCGACAAATATCAGAAGCAATCCCCTATTCTTGCCGGTCAAAATTATCAGTATTTGCTGACCCAGCTCAATCATTTCAAATCTGGCAGTCGTTTTACTGAAGAAATGGGGCAATCGATACAAGATTACAGCGCGGCTGAAATCAATCAAATCGCGTTTTATTTTTCACAGCAAAACCAAACAACCGACCTGCCCTTTGATGCCTCGATAGACACCTTGAAGCACAGTGTCGCCGACGATAAATTATGGGCAGACATTGGCCGTGTATTGTATCAACAAGGGGATAAAAGCAGGGGTATTGTGGCTTGCCAATCATGCCATGGCGAGGCTGGAGCGGGCGACAGTTTACGGTCAATCCCCAAACTGGCGGCACAACATGCCCGTTATGTAAGAATGACCTTACAGAACTATAAAACAGGCAAGCGCACCACAGACAATGCGTTAACCGATACTTTGAAAAACAGTATGCAAACCGCGGTTAAAAATCTCAGCGACGATGATATTAAACATTTAGCGGCTTATATTCAATCGATGGTGATTGCGCCCTAATGAGAATGATTGGGGCCTGTACAGCCCCATTTATTTAATTTACTGAAATTGGCTTACTGTGGCCCTTTTTCTGATTCTTGGTGTAAAAGCAACTTTAACTCACCAGTCCACCCGATTAACTCACGGGGGCCGCCGGGATACAGCGGCACAACTTGATCATTTTCATCAAGGGTCAATCCCAACTGTTGTTGAACTTTGAGCCATAGCTGTTGCGGGGTTTGGTTTTCAAAGGGGTTTTGTTTGCGGTTGCGTAAAATATCCATATCCCAGACTCGGGCGGTACCATCTTTTTGTGCAGTGACAATGCGTTTTTCATCAAACGAGATATTGGCTCTTTTAACGCCGCGCTCGGGGAGATAGCTCAAATCTAAAAAGTGTAATTGTTTGCCTGTTTTAACCGATCTTATTTGAATGTAATTGCGCCACGAAGCCACCACAAATTGCTTATCATTTTGAATTAGCGCCAGCATGACAATGACACCACGGCGGTCTTCATCCACGTTAAAGGTGTTTATTTTCTTGGCATTGTTCACCGCGTTGATGGTGATTGAGGCATGGTATTTTGCATCCCCAGCCTTGATTAGTTTGTTTTGACTTTTTGCGATTGAAAGCGCGTAAGCAAAACCGGGTAACGTCCAAAGTTGGCTGCCAGAATCGAGTGACCATGCCACTGTCGCTTGTGCCGTTACTGCAATGACTTGCTGGTTATTTGAGGTAAAGTGCACTTGATACACGGTGTCGCTTACAGGCAATACATACAAAATCTTGCCTGTATCTAGCGACCAAATTCGAACCGTTTTATCTTTGGCACCCGCAGCGACAAATTTGCCATTGCTAGACAGTGCCACTGCGTATATTCGGTCGGTATGGCCCGACAGCTTTGATATTTTTTCACCTGTGGCGAGATCCCAAATAGACACTATTTTGTTGTATCCACCCGTAACGACTTTAGAACCGTCATCCGAAAAACCAACAGCGCCAAACACATTAGGCTGTCCCGGAAGTGTCAATTGAGGTTTGCCTGTGTAGGCATCCCAAATGATGGCATTGTTATCTTCTAAACCAACACTGGCAAGGCGTTGTCCATCTGCCGAAAACGAGGCATCTAATACCTGTCCTTCATGTCCTCTAAGCGTGAGTTGTAACACGTCATATTGGTGCGCAAAATAAGCGGTTGAGATAACCTGTGCAATGGCGCTATTCATTTTGACCGCCGCAGCAAAACCATAAATCAAAGCTTGGTCATATCTCAGGTAAGCCGCTTGCGCTTTGATCATTGCCGGGGATTCTTTTAACTGTGTGTTGAAATCGGAAAATTGAGTATTCGCTGATTTCAACAGTTTTTCAGCGCGTCTTTGCCAATAGGCTTTATAAGCCAATAATGCTCGCAGCTCAAATCCTATCAGCAGCCGTTGGTGCTGCCATTCAGGCTGTTGGCCCATCAACGTTTTAAATAAGCCGATTGCCGCATTTTGATCTTCTGCGACGTTCAATGCTGCCAACAAACCCTGCGCACGTTGTTCATCCCATTCTTGCCAATAATTATAATAGGCATGCCAACCCAATACGCCCAAAGCAATCACCATGACTGCAATGCTGCCTTTAAGCAGCTGTTCATACGACTGTTGTTTAGTGTCTTTTCGGTGGGATAACACGTTTATTTTTTTCACCAACGTCTTGCCAAGATATCAGTGAATTATAAGCACGTTTTGGGTATTTGTCTCGTTCTAAGCTGAGCGTTTAAAGCGTAGATAAATTGCCGGTTTACCGTTTGCTAAGCTCAACTGTTGACATCAGCTGTGCCCAAGGAAACAGCGGTCCAGGATCGACTTTACGGCGAATTTTTATATTGGGATCATCGCTAGAGGGCATCAAACTTTGATCTAATTCTTGATGACCGGCAATGTTTCTAATCGATGGGTATTGCTCGCTTAACCGATGCACCAGCTTAATGACACTGTGCACTTGTTGTGGTGTATAGGCTTCAACATTTTGCTGCGACCCAGTGGTGTACCAATCGGGATAGCGCCCGTTGTTGATGATCTCAATACCAATGCTGTGCTCGTTGTGCCCTCTGACATGATTGGCCACCCGATTGTCTGCAACATATTGATAGACCACGCCATCTTTATCGATGTAATAATGACCGCTGTTACCCGTTCCTGACTTGTAATGCACCGTTTCGCCAAACTCACGAGATAATTCGAGTGTTGGCAACTCGGTGCAGTGAATAACAATCATATCAACCGATGAAATATCTCGCAGTTGCAGTTTGTTGTGATAAGGCAGCGGTTGCTGAACAACCTTTTGGATAGATGAACAACCTGCCAATAAAAGCAGCCCGGTGATCATAACGCCGACTTTAAACATCAGCTGCCGCATATTTTATGCAGCAAAGCATCGCTGCCCTGTTCAATCAAACCCAGCACCAATTCAAAGCCGTTATCGCCACCATAATAGGGGTCGGGTATTTCAGTGTAATCACATTCACCATGAGACAAAAACAACGATAATTTGTGTTGATGATGGTTGGGGCACAGCGCTTGTAATTCATCGAGGTTGGCTTGATCGGCAGCCAGAATATAATCAAATTCGTCAAAATCTTGCATTACCACTTTTCTTGAGCGAATGTCTGTAAACGAATAACCTTTGCGGTTGGCGGTTTGTACAGTGCGAGGGTCTGGTCGATGGCCCTCGTGAAAACCTATGGTACCTGCCGAGTCGACTTCGATGTTCAACCCCTGCTGTAGTACTTTGGCTTTTAGCACGGCTTCGCCGGTTGGTGAGCGACAGATATTTCCCATGCAAACCACTAATAGTTTTATCTTTTTTTTACTCATGGTGACAACGACCATGGATGGTCTAATGTCGTGGGTTCATGGATGAACAAGAGCGACGACGCCCATGGATGGTCTAATGTCGTGGGTTCATGGATGAACAAGAGCGACGCCTTATAAGTTTAAATACGATTGAGTCTATATGTTAAAGCTGTTCTGTCAGCTGTTCAATGATTGATTGAGATTGATGAACATAACTGCTGCCAAATAGCGTGGCATGATTAAGCAGGTGATAGAGATTGTAAATGGGTTTGCGCTTTGAATAGCCGCGGTCAATCGGATTGATCTGATGATAGGCCGCAAAAAATTCTGGACCGGGATCACCAAACAATTCGAGCATTGCCAAGTCGACTTCATGATCGGCGTAATAACAGGCCGGGTCGTAAATTACCGGCGTTGAACCATTAATTGAAGCACCATCAAATGCATAATTACCCTGCCACAAATCGCCATGCACCAGCGCTGGTTTGGGGTTGTGCTGATTCAAATAGCTGGCCAATTTAGGCAGTAACTGGCGACCCTTTTTAATCATGACCGGCGACACATGCAGTTGTTCAAGCAACGACAATTGATAACCCAAGCGTTGCTCAGTAAAAAACCGGCCCCAATCGCTTTGCCAATCGTTGATTTGCGGCGTTCTGCCAATAAAATTGTTTTGTTCAAAGCCAAATTGTTCGCGAGCATATAGATGCAAGTTGGCCAACGCCACTGCAAAGTCAGCAATGTTGCCTTGTGGACTCATCTGAACATGTTCTAATACCAAATAGCTGTACTGTTCAAACTGTCCATAACTGACCACATTAGGCACGTTTATCGCGTCACACTGGCGTAAAACGTCGAGTCCTTGTGCTTCGGCCACAAACATCGGGGCAAAATCATTGCTGTTGAGTTTAACGAAATACTCGCCTTGTTTTGATGATAAATGATAGGCCTGATTGATGTCACCACCGCTAACAGAGTGTTTGTGGGTGATCACAAACGGCTCACCGGTGATTTTTTGAATGTCAGATTCAATTCGTTGCCAAATGGTCACTTTTTTGCCCTCCTCATAAGCCCGTTCTGGGAAAATTGTAGACAATATAGAGTGAAAAACAAGTGGTGGCAAGCAACCGAATTTACCAAAGTTTTACAATGCAGGCGCGATAGTTTTGATAGATTGGTGCTCTGTAAACGATAACTGAACGATAAAGGAAGAAACCCACCGATGAAAAAACCCATATATTTGCTGGCACTTTTGATGTCGTTGCTGATGTTTTCGCAAACCAGCGCAGCATGGACAATATCTGACAATATTCGCATCGACAGTAAGGTGTTAAATTATGCATTGCAATATCGGGTGTATACGCCGCCAAACATGAAAAAGTCTGACAAACTACCCACCATTTACCTCGCCGATGGGCAGTGGTATATCTCTTCAGGCAACATGGTGAAGATATTGAATCGAGAAATAAAATCGGGCAACATCAAACCGGTCATCGCGGTATTTGTCGATAACCGAAACCCAGATAACCTCAGTGAAAACCGCCGCAACCAGCAGTTTTTTTGCAATCCCGACTATGTCTCGTTTTATCAAAAAGAATTGCTGCCCACCATAGATTCTAACTACCCAACCAGCACCGATCGCAAAGACAGGGTCATTCAGGGATTGTCATTTGGCGGTTACAACGCCGCCTGTTTTGGACTGATGGCCCATCAACAATTTGGCGGCATTTCGATGCAATCTCCGGCCAACTCCAAGATGCTTAAAGCGCTGCAAGTCAAATTTAAGGCCAGCGAAAAACTGCCGATAAAGTTGTTTTTGAGTTTTGGCAACATCGGTGACAACCAAATTGAAGGACGTAAATTCAAAACGGTTTTACACGATAAAGGATATGAGATGCTGTACAAAGAGGTCGACTTTGGCCACTCGTGGGAAAATTGGGGGCCACTGCTTGACGATAGCCTGCGTCACTTTTTTGCACCGGGGGAATAGACGTTTGCGGTGCAAGGGGTGGGTGATGAACGACAAGGTAACTTTTCTCCAGCCAACCTACGCTCGCCCCCCTGCAAATAAATCGCTAAAATCACAAAATATTCATAAGTTATGCACATAAATTCTATTTTTATGCAATAAGTTATTGCACATGCAATTTCAAATCAGTATGGTAGCTGACGGAACAATAACCAAAAACCAGATTTAAAAACAACAAAAAAGAGACATCTAACATGATAACAACAACCAAAAAGGTCAGCGCCAGCTGCCTCAAACATTCTTTGCTGTTCACCGCACTTATGGCCTCACTTTTGACCTCACAACAGGCTTTTGCCACCGATTGCACCGGCCTTGATACATGGGCACCGGGCGAGACTTACACGGGCGGCAACCAAGTACAACACAAATATATCGCCTACAAAGCCAATTGGTGGACACTCGGCGATTCGCCAGACCAATATTCAAACCCATTTCAACAATGGTCGAAACTCGGTAATTGCGACACTGACCAACCGCAACCTCAGGTATCACTCACCTCCCCTTTGAATGGTGCTTCTTTGGCTAAAAATGACAACGTTGTCATCAGTAGCAATGCCAGCTCAACCAATGGCCCTGTGCAACAGGTGGTATTTTTGGTTGATGATATTGAAGTGTTCGTTGACAGCAGCGCCCCCTACACCACCAACTGGACAGCGTTACTGGGCAACCATGTTATTTCTGCCCGAGCGACCGACAGCACAGGCGCTACATCACTAAGCTCAGTCAATGTTTCGGTGTTAGACGTTGTCGACAACAAACCGCCCGCAGTAGCCTTAACTTCGCCGAGTGAATCATCGCAAATCAACGAAGGTGATGTGGTGAATTTATCGGCCAATGCCAGCGACCCAGATGGCAGCATAAACAGTGTCGATTTTTATGTTGATGACATAAAAGTCGATTCAGCTACAGGCGCACCTTTTGAAGTTAACTGGACTGCGGTTGCTGGCGTGCACAGCTTTAAAGCCGTTGCCACCGACAACAATCAAGCCAGCACCACCAGCGCTACGGTGACCGTAGCCATAAGCGAT
>JABSOG010000312.1 GCA_013216025.1 Algicola sp.
CAAAGCGCCTGCCCTTTGGCTTTTAAACGTTTAATCGACTTCGTTTAAGCATTCCATGATCTTGTCCATCAACGGTTTATTTTGCAGCGCCAGCTGCTGTTGTTCAATCAACACGTCTTTCAATATTTCATGAGAGGTCACCGGGTTAGCCAATACCACACTCAATACGGCAATCTCTTGCCGGTTATATTTTTGCGGCGTTAAGCGGGTTCGCGAGACAAATGATTTACCCGTCTCACGTTGCTGTTTTTGAATAAATGAAGTCAACTCATTGAGCAATTCATTCATTTCATGGCATTTGTGCACCATAATTTGCGGCATCGCTTTTTGCACCTGATGCGGCACATATCGATAAGTCAGCAAACATAACTCCGGTTCGCTGATGATCTCAAAATTGTCTTCTGCATTGATCAAGGAGGCAAAATAACGTGCTTTGTCCATGCTCTGGTCGATGAGCAATTCATAACCCTTACGTCCGATAATCTGCAATGACGAATGCACCAGCATCGCCATGCCCGGCCGACTGCCTTCGAGGGTATGACAGCCCAAATCTTTTGAACCTTTACGCAAGATATAGTTAGCATGATGGGTAATAGCTGAGGACATTTTGGGGTCTTTAAACAACACAATGCCCGCGCCCATGGGCACATACATTTGTTTATGGGCATCTATGGTGATTGAATCGGCCCTTTCAATGCCCCTTAACAACTTGCGGTAACGATTTGACAACAAAGTCGCCCCGCCCCATGCAGCGTCAACATGAAAATGAATTTTATGACGCTGAGCGATATCGGCCAACTCATCAAGCGGGTCAATGTTGCCCGTTTCGGTGGTGCCTGCAACCCCGACAATGGCCAGTACTTTAATGTTGCGCTCAGCCAGTTCAATGCATTTTTGTTTAACCAAATCGGTTCTGATGCGGTTGTTGCCGTCAGTTTGGATGCCAATCAGCATGTCACGACCAATGCCCAGTGCATCGGCAGATTTACTCAGTGAATAATGCCCCCGCTCAGAAACCAGTATCGCCAGACCTTCATAACCGTGATGTTTCAACGCACTGAACAATCCCACTTGAGCAATGCCCCTGAAGTCGCCACTGGGTTTAAACAAATTGTTGCGCGCTATCCACAGCGCCGAAATATTGGCCACAGTGCCGCCAGAGCAAAATGCCCCAAGTGCATGGTCGGCGCTATGCATCCATTGCTGGTAAAATTTATCACCCTTACCATAAGCCAAATGGTGCATCATACCCAGCACCTGACGCTCAAGTGGGGTAAAGGCTTTGGAGGTTTCAATTTTAACCAGGTTTTGATTCAACCCCACCATCAGTTTCGACAACGGCAGTAAAAAATACGGCAGTGCAGAGGTCATGTGACCGATAAAACTCGGCGATGAGGTGTGCACAGAATGGGCGACCAGTTTATCTAACAGCTCTTGGGCGTGATCAGACACATAAGTCGGCTGTTCTGGAATTTTCGATTGGCTGAAGTCTTTTTCAATCTCATGCAAAGGTTTTTCGACTGCGGCAATGTGGTCATTTAAAAAACCATTAAGATTTTGCGATAGGTGTTGTTCAATTTTTCCCAGTGTCGAATCTGGGTCTTCGGGAATGGTGAAAATGCGCATCAGGGCTTCTTGCGAAGCCACTGCCGGGGATTTGTGTTCAGCTTTTTTTTGTGTAGCGATCTGATTTTCGGCCATGGGCAACAAACATCTTTGTGGGGGTGCCAAAAGATGGTTTTGGCACTAGATTTACATTGTGATAACTCTAACTGATGCGCTTTTAAATGTCTTCAAAAAATAAATCTGCTGCGCATCTTTATAAAGACCACTTCGTGGCAAAACACTAGCTAGTGCCCATCGGAATGCCGCATCACCAGAAACGTATGTTGCTGGGCACTGGCTACGCGGTATACGAATGTACCGCCTTTTCAATCGGCAGCCGCTGCTGTTGTTGAAAAGTAAGCGAAGTGCCACCGGCAGCCGCTGCTGTTGCTTGAACGCAGCGGTTTCCTGAAATCTCACATTTGCACATGGAAGTGCTTATTAGGGCAATGCATGGAGCAATTGCCGATGGACGTGAATTTAAGGACGATAACTAGAATTATTTCTTTTCGACACAGGCAGCAGCTTTGAGGATACGATTTTCTTCAACCAAAGCACTCATCATTTGCTCGACCTGCGCCTCGGTAAAGCGCCGGGTAATGTGTTGTGGACAATTCCAGTCAAAGGCTTCAACGTGGATCAGAAAACCACGCTCAACCACCGCACTGGTCTTTCCTCGCTCAAGGCTGTTTTCCGGCTCAAGGCTGTTTCCAAGCTCAAGGCGATTCAAGGTTTCAATATCATCGGGTGAAACCACACGGACCCGGCCCAGCAGTTTTAGCCGTCTGCGGTTAGCATAATCCATCAAGATCAGCGATACCCGGTCATTCGAGGCAAAATTACCGGTGCTGACGTATTGGCGGTTACCTCGAAAATCAGCAAATCCAATGGTTTTTTCATCCAACACTTTAAGAAACCCTGCAGGCCCGCCTCGATGCTGCACATAAGGCCAGCCAGCCGCATTAACGCTGGCCATATAAAAGCTATCTCGCTCACCAAGAAAATCGGCCTCACGCTGACTTAATACATGGTTAAAATCTTCCTTGTCTTCCCATCGACCATAATTGTTACGACTACCCTGCTCGCTTTGAATGTTTTTCACTTCATCGGTAAAGGTGATGTCTGCAAACTTGTGTCCCATAATATCCTCTCCTCAGTACGTTAATACCTTAATGATTGCACCGGGAAACAGGTTTGTCTACCTTGAGGGCTAATTATTGCTGTTTTGGCTTAAAAGTGAAGGGAATAGCCTCCGTACCACCAGCTTTTAACGAAGCCTGCTGTTTAGGCAGAGATCCCTTCGATAGGGGCTGGAGGAACGGAGGCTCCGCAAGGGGGTCAAAGCATTTGATTTTGTCGAACAAAAAAGGATTTTGTTCGACATAATCAAAAGCATTGACCCCAGCTAGTGGTGGCTGGTAGAGCTACCCAGCCGTAGCTTGGTGATGCCGAGGAGCTGCACCAAGCTGGGGTTTTGTCCATGGATGGACTGTATGCATTTTATGCAGGAGCAATAAAAGGTCAGTGCTAATTTAGGTTCGTGGACAGCTTGCCTGTCCCTAACCTTAATTTGCTTTGACCCCCTTGCTTAGCCTCCGTACCACCAGCCCAAAATCGAAACCACAGTCAAAGTACCACCAGCCTTTAACGAAGCCTGCTGTTTCCTTCGATAGGTGCTGGAGGAACGGAGGCTCCGCACTCGGACATATCTACAGTGTGTCTGATGACTTATTCCCAATATTCAAGACCGCAACCCTACACCTTTGTTAATCAACGTCAATGCGATGGTAAACAAGATAACCACGAACAAACTCACAATACCAAACGCATTAAACAAACTGATATCGCTGACCCCTAAAAACCCGTAACGAAAGGCGTTAACCATGTAGATAATCGGGTTGATTTTTGACACATTTTGCCAAAACTCCGGCAACAAGCTCATTGAGTAAAAAACACCGCCAAGGTAGGTCAACGGAGTTAACACAAAAGTCGGGATTATTGAGATGTCGTCAAACGAGTTGGCAAATATGGCATTGATCAGCCCGCCAAGCGAAAACAGCATAGAGGTTAACAACACCATCGATATGATCACCGCCATGTTGTGTATTTGAATGTCGACAAAAAACAACGAGACTATCGTGACCAATACCCCGACCATCACGCCACGACTGACACCACCGCCCATGTAACCGAGTACGATGATGTAGTTGGGCACCGGGGCCACCAGCAACTCTTCTACATTGCGCTGAAACTTGGTGCTGTAAAACGATGACGCAACGTTGGCGTACGAATTGGTGATCACGGCCATCATGATAAGGCCGGGTACGATAAACTCCATGTAGCTGAATCCGCCCATTTGGCCCACCCTTGAGCCAATCAAGTTTCCAAAAATGACAAAATAAAGGCTCATGGTGATCGCCGGTGGCACCAAGGTTTGGATCCAAATTCGCAGGTAACGATTACATTCTTTAATATACAGGGTCTTTAGAGCAACCCAATTAACACGCATATTCATGATTTTGCTCCCGGATTTTGCGGGTTCTGGTTGACCAGCTCGACAAACAATTCTTCAAGCCTATTGGCCTTATTTCGCATACTCAGCACTTCAATCCCCTGTTGGCTTAACTGGGCAAATATACTATTAATGCTCTGTTTTTTGGCCACCACCACTTCGAGGGTATGATCATCAATCATCCGGTATTCGAAACCATCCAAGCCGGACACCTCACTGTTGGCTGGCAAGTCCAATAGGAAGGTTTCTTTTTCGATTTTTTTGAGCAATTGCTTCATCGACGTGTTTTCAACAATAATGCCTTTGTCGATAATGGCAATATTGCGGCACAGCATTTCTGCTTCTTCGAGGTAATGGGTGGTTAAGATGATGGTGACCCCCTGTTTATTGAGGTCTTGCAAGAACGTCCACATTGAGCGGCGTAATTCTATATCTACCCCGGCGGTGGGTTCGTCGAGGATCAGTATTTTGGGATGGTGAACCAGGGCACGGGCGATCATCAAGCGGCGTTTCATACCACCCGAAAGGTGCCGGGACTTTTCGTCACGTTTTTCCCACAAGTCCAGTTGACGCAGGTATTTCTCGGCCCGCACTTTGGCTAACTTACGTTCAATGCCATAGAAACCAGCCTGGTTGATGACGATTTGGCTGACGGTTTCAAATTGGTTAAAGTTAAATTCTTGCGGTACCAGCCCAAGCTGGCTTTTGGCCAATTCGAGGTGGGTATCGATGTCATAGCCGAAAATTTCGACCTTGCCTTCGGTTTTATTGACCAGCGAGCTTATTACCCCAATAATGGTAGATTTACCTGCGCCGTTGGGGCCAAGCAAGGCAAAAAAATCACCTTCTTCGACACTTAAATCCAGCCCTTTGACCGCTTCAACGCCGCCTTTGTAGACTTTTTTAAGTCCGGTTATCTGCAATGCTTTCATAGCTTATTTACTATATCCCCATTTTGGCACAAGTTGTTGATCTAGCCCTAAGTGGTCAAGTACCCGGCCCACCATAAAATCAACCAAATCATCTATTGATTGCGGTTGATGATAAAACCCCGGTGCAGCGGGCATAATAGTCACCCCAACGCGTGACAGCTTTAACAGGTTTTCGAGTACAATTGCGTTAAGCGGGGTTTCGCGAGGCACCACAATCAATTGGCCCCGCTCTTTAATCACCACATCTGCCGCCCGTTCGATAAGATTGTCACTCGCCCCCACGGCAATCGCCGATATGGTACCAGTGCTGCACGGGCATATGACCATTTGCTTGGGTGCTGCCGACCCAGACGCCACTGGCGACATCCACTGGTCTTTGCCAAAGACGGTTATTTGTTGTGGGGCTGCGTTTAAACGTGTTTTGAAAAACTCAGAGGCTTTATCCGGTGAGGCCGGGATTTGAATGTCTGATTCGGTGGCAAATACCACTCTGGCAGCGCTGGATATCAACAGGTAAACCTGATAATTCGCTGCCACCAATGCCTCTAACAGGCGTATACCGTATGGGGCCCCAGAAGCCCCGCTAAAGGCTAGCGTTATCTTGCCTGCAAATTCTGTCATTTATTTCCTTGTCGTACTATTTTAACACCTATAAGGTGCCATCTAGTTGTCGTTTGGCTGCCATTTAGCGGCCAATGCCATAAGCAGTTTGTCGTGAATACCACCAAAAGCGCCGTTGCTCATCACCAGTATATGGTCATCAGGCCGCGATTGTTCAACCACTTGGTCAACTATTTTATTGATATCACCGAACACCTGCGCCGGTACCGGGCAGTTTGTCGCCACTTGAGTAAAGTCCCAGGTCAGGTTTGGCGGCTCCATCAGATAGACTTGCGTGGCCTGCGCCAGCGATTGCGCCAATTCGTCTTTGTGATTGCCCATTTTCATGGTGTTAGAGCGCGGTTCAAGAATAGCGATGATGCGTTGCTCACCCACGTTGTTGCGCAAACCTTCAAGCGTGGTGAATATTGCCGTTGGATGGTGGGCAAAATCGTCATAAAGTCGAATACCGTTGACCTCACCTTTTAATTCCATGCGCCTTTTGGGGGTTTTAAACAAACACAATCCATCAATGCAGTGTTTTACTGGTACACCGGCATGACGTGAAGCGGCAATGGCCATCAGTCCGTTGTGAACATTGTGCGCCCCCAATAATGACCATTTAACCTCACCAACCACAGCGTTTTCACACAATACTTCAAAATGGCTGCCATCGTTTTTGATCAACCGAGCTTGCCAATACGCGCCTTCACCATTGACGGTTTCGATGGGAGTCCAACAGCCTTGAGCAAGGGTTTCTGCTATCGCAGGTGTGTCAGCCGCGGCCAAAATCAATCCATTTGATGGTACGGTTCTAACCAAATGGTGAAATTGCTTTTGAATGTCTTTGAGTTCATCAAATATATCCGCGTGGTCGAATTCGAGGTTGTTGATCACCAAAGTACGTGGACGGTAATGAACAAATTTAGAACGCTTGTCGAAAAACGCGCTGTCGTATTCATCGGCTTCGATGACAAAAAATGGGCTGTCGGAGCTTCTTGCCGAAATATCGAAGTTTTGCGGCACTCCGCCAATCAAAAAACCCGGTGACAATCCGGCATATTCCAATACCCAAGCTATCATGCTGGCGGTAGTCGTTTTACCATGGGTACCCGATGCCGCCAACACCCATTTGTCTTTGAGCAGGTTATCGAGCAGCCATTGTGGACCTGAGGTGTAAGGTATGTTGACGTTAAGCATGTGTTCAACCGCGGCATTGCCGCGCGAACAAGCGTTGCCAACCACGACCAAATCAGGTTCTGGGTCGAGGTGTTCAGCCAAATAGCCTTGCATTAACTCGATGCCCATTGCTTCTAGCTGAGTACTCATTGGTGGATAAACGTTGGTATCACAGCCGGTGACCTTATGTCCGAGTTCGCTGGCTATGGCCGCTATGCCACCCATAAAGGTGCCGCATATGCCCAGTATATGAATGTGCATGTCGTGCTCTCCAGATTAGTTGCTCTTGTCTAGTAAGCAGGGTCGATTAAATCGGCGAACCTGGTGGCAACGGCAGTAATTTAATCTGCGGCTGCCATTTGCCTGTTTCCTCAAACCATTTGATTTGTTGCGCCAGCAGCGCATTGCCACCATGAGTTTCAATCCATGCCGCCAAAGAGATTATTTTGTCATAAAATACCGCTTTGACTTCGGGCGAAATTTTGTCTGATTGCAATTGTTGCATCATCAATTCAACCACCACGTTGGCCACCCTTTGCTGCACTTGTCCAGCTAGTCCTGAACGCTGCGAGGCTTTAATACTGTGTTTGAATAATCCTTCAATCACTTGTCCGACACGAATGTTGTTGGTTTGCTGATGCAATCGGTTAAGTCGCTGCGGATGCAACAACAGGCTGATGCTGTGACGAGCAGCTACCTCGGCAATCGAAACGGCGTCAAAGGTCAATCCGGTACGAGATTTAAAGCTTTCACGATTACGATACTCGCCATAGGCCTTAGGCAAAATCAGTTTTAAGGTCGTCTCTGGCAGGGTTAAAAAGTCACTGTCGAGTGTCGCAAGAATGGCATTTAACGCCGCTTTTTGTCGATTGGGGGCAACTACAGTACTGCCTTGAGCGCGCCCTTTTGATTTAAGTTCGTAGCTGTAATCAACCCCAGCAATCAGTTTGACTGCCGCTTGAGTTTGATATCGATGAAACAGGTAAATTGGCACCAATTTTTCTTGTAATTGAGACAATGAAACCCCTTTAGCCAAGCTGTTCAAGCCAAATTTGGCCAACGCTTTGCTGCGCACCTCAATAAGTCGGTTCAATTCATCAACCGGGTCTTTGCCGTTATCCCACAAATGCGCCGCAGGATGGGCGCCGCCGATTGGGCGTGCATCCTCGTCTGAAATAAACATCAACCCTTTGGCTTTGGCCTGCGCCTGAATCTGCGCCAGTTGCGCTTTTTCATCGCCAGTGAATTCACTGTAACCGTAAGCCACAACAAATTTGTCCCAATCACCAATGCCTTTGTCATAACCGTCATTAAGTACGATATCGCCGTTGTTGTCCATGGTGATCAAAGGATGGGGGTAATCCATCACTGATGCTCTGTTGCTCGCGCTGGCGGCAAAGTTGTGGGCTATGCCCAATGTATGTCCAACCTCATGTGCCGATAGCTGACGAATACGGTCAAGTGCCATGTTCTTGGCTGCGGCGAGCTTTTGCGGATGACCATCAAATGCCGAGGTCATGCCCTGAGCAATCAACAAGTCTTGGCGCACTCTCAATGAACCTAAGGTAACGTGGCCTTTGATGATCTCTCCAGTACGCGGATCAACAACCGAGCTGCCATAAGACCAGCCGCGTGTCGCCCGATGCACCCATTGAATGACGTTGTAGCGAACGTCCATCGGATCGGCATCAACAGGTAATATTTTGACTTGATAAGCATTTTTGTAACCGATGGCTTCAAACGCTTCATTCCACCACGAAGCACCATCAAGCAATGCGCCTTTTACGGGCTCGGGTACTCCGGGGTCAAGATAATAGATAATCGGTTTTATCGGTGCTGAGACAGCCGCGTTTTTGTTCTTTTTTTGCAGCCGGTGGCGGGGAATAAAGCGTTTTTCCATCGGCGCATCAATGGCACTGGCGTAATCTTTGACTTCATAAGGCATCATGCCCGAATTCGGTGAAAACGCGCGAGGTATATAATTGTCATCTGGCAGTTTTATAAATGAATGATGCATATGAACGGTTAAGCTGTAAGGGTCTGGTGCCACTTGCCGTACGTATTCACCGGGTTTGCTGCCT
>JABSOG010000313.1 GCA_013216025.1 Algicola sp.
ATATTGCCAAACCTTTTAATCCAAGACTATTGGTCGCACGGGTAAAAGCCAACTTGAGACGTCAGCGGGGGCCTACGCAACCCGCACAATCAACACAAAACCAATCACTTTCACGCTTTGGTATCAGTATTGATGTTTCATCGCGCACAGTCATGCTCAACAACGAACCGGTAAAACTGCAAAAGATGGAGTTCGATATTTTATTTGCGTTGATGTCTTCACCCAACCGGGTTTTCAGCCGCGATGACCTTATCAGCCACAGCCGAGGTGATAACTATTTTGTCACCGACAGAGCTGTCGACAACCAGATTTACAAATTACGCAAAAAACTGGCCGAGTCAGGCAAATACCTCGAAACTGTATCCGGCATAGGCTATCGGTTTGCCGACTCATCCCTACCCTTACGCTGAGCAAACAGCGCCGTAATCGCCCCATCTAACTCACTAAATGCAATCGGTTTGGATATGACGTTACTGATCAATGCGCTGCTTTTATCGATGCTCACCAATGCTGGCGTTGCAGTAACAATAATCACCGGTTTATCCCTTGCAATGGCTTGAATTGCCTCGGCGAATTGAACGCCATCCATGTGTGGCATGTTTAAGTCTGAGATCACCACATCAAAATCATGTGGTGCCTGCGAAAATGCCGCTAACGCAGCGTTACAATCACCGAACACGGTTATTTGGTAACCAAACGCAGCCAATCGCCGCTTGGCCAATGTCAAAATACTTTTGTCATCATCAACCCATAAAACGGAAAAGTTTTTCGCAACTTGAGTCTGAGTCGTTAATGGTGGCAGCTCAGCGCTTGCTTTGGGCAACCAAACACTAAAGCAACTGCCCTTGTTCAATTCACTTGAAGCTTTAATATGGCCACCATGCCCCTCAACTATGCTGTAACACAGTGACAATCCAAGCCCTGTGCCTCCCTTTTTCTGGCGGGTGGTAAAGTAGGGTTCGAAGATTTGTTCGAGTTGTTTTGGTGTCATTCCACTGCCGCTGTCTTGCACCGTCAGGCAATAACCCTCGCGCCTTTGCTCTGTTTGATCACTGATGTTAATGCTCAACTGGCCAGCAGTTTCGCCGATTGCCTGTAGTGCATTGGTGCACAAGTTAAGCAACAGTTGGTATATCTTGGTGGGGTCGGCCTGTATTTCAAAGTGTTGTTGTGGGTCAAAAAGCTTTATTACTTTTGTAGAGGCGGGAATGGCCGGTGCCATAGACAACAACAGTTCGTGCACTTCTTCTTTAAGATCAATTAATTCGTGATACTCTTCTTTTGACACGTGATACTCACCGCCAATCTCTCTAATTTGCCGAGTTAAGCGTTTGGCCCGGTAAGCCGCATCCAAAACCTGATCAAGGGCAAAATGCGGCCCGTCCTTACTAGTCTCGGTTTTTGCAATCTCGGCGTAACCAATAACCGATGTCAGTATGTTATTGAAATCATGGGCGATACCACTGGCCAAAGTGCCCACAGCTTCAAGTTTGCGCTTTTCGTACAACTGTTGCTCCAACGCGCTTTGTTGCTTGAGCAAAACAACCCCACGGCGAAAAATGGCCAAAAGCGTTAATAGCAGTAACAACAAAACATAGGCATAAGCATCGGCATTGATGTAACTGCTGTCAGTTTGAATCACATTGCCAGGCATTTGATCGACCAGCGCCTTAATTGGCAACATGCTTTTCATGCGCCAATAATCAACGCAAAGCATTTCAAACACAATCAGCGCGATAATAAATTGAACACGGCGTATGTTGGCAATATCAAATGGCTGTTTTACATCTACTGTGCGCAACATGCGTCTAAGAGTGGCTAAAATAGTAAAAAACAACGCGGTAGTGAGCAAAAACAACCCAGAGCGTGTTAGCCAGTGGGCCTTAAGATGTTCATCCAGCCCGGGCACAGTGATATCAACAACCAGCCCCGACCTCCAGGCCGATAACACCGGCTCAGGTTGACCACCCAAACCAAACATGACGGCATGACCCATTGGCCACCAATCTAAAAAATCTAACCCGTAAAAAAATACGCCAAGCAAATTGATACCGTGAATGACGATCACAACCCCAATCAAATAAAAAAGCAATGACAGCAAGTGGCGTATTTTGAATTCAGGCAAAGTCGGTCGACGCATTGATTGATCCCCATGACAAACAGGTCGCTGAGCATACTGTAAATATTGGCTAAAAAATAGGGTTGGTGTGAACACAGCCCAAAAGGTGAAGAAAAAATGACATTAAGAAAACATTGCGGTGAACACGCCACGCGATACTTAGCATCGTTATTTAACTCTTATTCATTCTCTTTAATGAAAGCGAGGCTAGGCCAATATGCTGATCATCGACAACCTTTGTAAAACCTATGCGAACGGCGTTGTAGCGCTGAACAATATTTCACTGCAAATTCCCAACGGCATGTTTGGCCTACTGGGGCCCAATGGTGCTGGCAAATCATCACTAATGCGCACGCTAGCAACACTGCAAGAGGCCGATAGCGGCAGTGTTCACCTAGGCAATATTGATGTACTGCGGGAAAAAAATGCAGTCAAAAAACAGCTGGGATATCTGCCGCAAGATTTTGGGCTGTTTCCTAAAGAAACCGCATGGTCGTTGCTTAATCATTTTGCGCGGCTTAAGGGGATCAATAAAAAAAGTACCCGGCTTGCCCGAGTTGAAGAATTGCTCAGGCGGGTGAACTTGTGGGCAGTGAGAAAACACAAACTAGGGTCGTATTCTGGCGGAATGCGCCAACGATTTGGCATTGCTCAGGCGTTGCTGGGCAATCCACAGTTATTAATTGTCGACGAACCCACCTCTGGGCTCGACCCACAAGAGCGCAACCGCTTTTATAATCTGCTCAGTGAAATTGGCGAACAGCGAATTGTTATTCTGTCGACCCATATCGTCGAAGACGTAAATGACTTGTGCACCAACATGGCCATCATTAAAAACGGCACAGTGGTCATGGCTGCAAAGCCGCAGCAAATCGTCGCCAAAGTGCAAGGCCGGGTGTGGCAAAAAAGCATCGATAAACAACAACTCACGGCATTCGAAGACAGTTATCATGTTATTTCAACCCGATTACTTGCCGGTCAAACCATCATCCGCATTGTAACCGACACGCCACCAGCGCAGGGGTTTTGCGAAGTAACAGCAACACTCGAAGATGCCTATTTTTATCACCTAAGCCAAGCTGCGTAAGGGGTTAATCCATGTTTACCACCATCTATCGTCATGAATTGACCCGCCACCTAAGTGGCTTACCATTTTATCTATTTTGCGCTTTATTTTTTGTCAGCGCTTTTGCTTTTCTGTCGAGCAGCAACATGGACATGCAGTTTCTTGGCATGTCACTGGGTGCCAAGTCGCACAACGCCCCTACAGTACTGGCACAATTGATGGCCCGGCTGTCGGTTGTTGGCTGTTTGTTTTCAGTGGTGATTGTCGGACAAGCCGTAACACGAGACTTTGAAAACAACTCTCACGATGCTTTTTTTACGCTGCCGCTGAGTAAATGGCAATATCTTGGAGGCCGCTTTTTAGGTTCGATTACCGCCATGGTGCTGACATACTCAGGGTTGGTTTTAGGCGCTGTTTTGGGCTGTTTAGTGCATACAAACGCCCAATACGGTCCGTTTGAGGCCACCAGTTTTGTCATACCGCTATTGATGATAGTGTTACCCAATATGTTGTTAACCGGCAGTCTGTTTTTTGCCGTGGCGACACTGACCCGCCGCATCATGCCTGCGTATCTTTGTGCCGTAGGCGTGATTTTGTTCTACATCATAATGACCATTTCATTGGCACTGTTGGCACCTCAAAACATTCGGGTGCTGGCCGACCCTTTTGCCATTGCAGCCATCGATACCCTCACCCAGTTTTGGACAGTCGACGATATTAACCAGCGGCAGTTGCCTTTGCTTGGCCCGCTGCTCGCCAACCGCCTTATCTGGCTGAGCGTGACGGCATTGGTGTGCATTTATACCTATCGACGTTTCGGCTTTGTATCCATGCTTGATAGCAATGCCAAAAAGCGCTCAAAAATGACTGAACCTACCCCAGACCTGGACCTTAACGAAGACAGCGAAGGTAAAACCGTGCAGTGGATGAGTGCACTCAGTGGTGTCGCCACCAGCGACAGTTTCACTACTGCGTTGCATCAACTGGCTCATTTGGTCAAACGCGAAGCCACAACCATTTTGCGCCACCCCATTTTCATCATCCTAACCGCATTGTCTTTATTCGACATACTGACCAATTTCATCGGTGAATCAAGTATCGATGGCGACAACCGCTTGCCGTTAACCATTAATTACCTAAAACATATCTCAATGGCATGGGGTTACATGTTGCCAATGACCATTTTATTCGCGGCATCTTTGATGTGGAAACAACGCGATGTCGGCATCCAACCTTTGTTTGACACTTTACCAGTACCGCGCTGGGTAAAAACCGCAGGCGTATTACTGACTTTAATGGCAGTGCAAACGGCAGTCGTCATTGCCATGCTAGTCGCCGGTGTGCTTTGTCAGTGGTTATTGTTCGACCACACTCAATTTGAACTGGCGCTTTATTTCAAAGCCTTGTTTGGCCTGCAATTGCCAGCTTATTGGTTCATTGCCGTCATGGCGGTTTTCATCCAAACACTGTCACCGGGCAAAAACAGCGGCATAGCCTTTTCATTGTTGTTTTTTGTTGCCAGTACAGTGTTGTTTAATCTTTACCAATGGCCTAAGCCTTTGCTTAATTACGGCACCGTGCCCGATTATGTTTATAGCGTGTTCGGTGGTTTTGACCGATACAACGACCTGCTTGGCTGGTATCTGGTTTATTGGTTATTGGCCGCGATATTGCTAGTCATGCTCAGTGAGCTTTTATGGCGCAATGGCGAAGCATCTTCATTGCTAGCGCGATTGCGCACCGCCCGCCAGCATTTGAATAAACAAAAGGTAGGCATGTTGGTCGTTTGCCTGGGTTTGTTGATTGCGACAGGCAACTGGATAAACTACAACCGACATCAGCTCAATGATTATTTGTCACCACAGCAACTCATTGATATGCAGGTGAATTACGAAAAAAACTACAGCCAATTCGCCACAATGCCACAGCTGAGCATGAGCCACATGGAGGTCGATCTTGATTTGTTTCCAAGCCAAAAACGAGTTCAGTTAAAAGCGAGTTATCTATTGCAAAACAAAACTGAGCAACCGGTTGATCAACTGCTTATCCACTTTTGGCGCAGATACATTTCACAAGTCGAGTCGATTGAATTCTCACAAGCGGTCGACCTAGTCCGTCAAGGCGACGAGTTTGGTGTACACCACTACCAACTAAAACAGGCGTTACAACCGGGCGAGCAAATCACGGTGAGTTTTGAGTTATCAAAGCAATCACGCGGGTTCACCGACAACATGCCAGAACAAAGCTGGATCACCAAGCAGCACATTATGTTAGGACACCGCAGCGGCAACCCGAGTATTTTCCCCACCATTGGTTATAGCCATTCGATGCGTTTACCCCAGCCAAATTTGCGCAAGCAATATGGCTTAAGTGAAGATCTTGCGTTGCCAGATGTTACCCTCACCGATGTTAAAAAAATGCTGTTGCCCTCAGATATCATCACCATGAACAGCATCGTCAGCACATCAACAGAGCATACCGTTATTGCTAATGGACAATTGATCAAACAATGGCAGGCCCAAGGTCGAAATCACTATCAATTTAGCCTCAATCAACCGGCAATCAACGAGGTTTTGTTTATTTCAGGGCACTATGAAAAGGCAACGCGACAGCATAATGACGTCGAACTGGCTGTTTATTATCACCCACAACATCCATGGAACGTGTCGAGTATGCTCGACGGCGCAGCGCAAACACTCGATTATGCCAAAACGAAGCTGACGCCCTATGCTTATCCGGCGATGAGTATTGTTGAGATCCCTGACTATCCATTTCACGGCGTAGCACCGACGCTGTTTCCTTGGCGTGAAAGTGCCGGGTTTACCGCGCAATCAGCCGAGCCGCTTCACTCGAACAAGGTCTTTGGTTCGGTCAGTGACGCTATCGCCCATCAATGGTGGGGTTTTACGTCTGTGCCGCAATATGCACAGGGCGCACTGACGATAAGCGGATTGTCAAAATACACCTCAATGATGGTGAGTGAGCAAACGTTTGGCCGTCAAAGTACCTTGGCGCAACGCAAAAAATTGCGTCTCAATTACTTAAAAAAACGCCAGCAAGACAACCTTGGTGAGCGCCCCCTAAACCAAACACAACTCAATCAGGACTATTTAAGCCGAACAAAAGCCAGTCTGGCATTCTATGCCATGCAATATTTTATTGGCGAAGCACAGGTCAATCAGGCGCTTGTGCAGGTGTTGGCACAGTTCAACATTCGCAACCAAAAGCTGTTAAATATCGAAGACTTGTTAGTCGCATTAAAAGCGGCAACACCGGCCAAATATCAGCAAATGATCACCGATTGGTTTGAACAGATAACACTGCATGATTTGTCGATTGATTCGGCAACGGTTGTACCTTTAGACCAGCACCGTTATCAAGTGCAGTTCACACTGACCACCCAAAAGCGTTATACCAATGCAAATGGTGAAGAAGTCGCTGTTGTACAACCACTGGCGCTGAATGAATACATTCCAGTGAAAATCGTCAATGAGCAGGGTGAGGCCCTTTACGCAGGCGTTGTGCATGTTACCGACAGCAGCCAATCGGTGGTGATTGAGGTGAAGGGTCAACCTGCGCTTATCCACATCGATCCTGATGTGGTAATGCTAGAAATTGATATCGGTGATAATCAGTTTGTTGTATCGGGTGATTGATAGTAATAGCATCGGTGACATCAGCTTGAGACTGTTGCTGTTGCTTTTTCTTTCGTTTACCTTTTAAATGCGAATCGATTTGTTCTCGTTAGGTAGACAATATGTGGTTATATAGTCACAAAATTAGATTTAAATACATAATGTGACTATATAGCCACATTTTGTTGTTGTAACTAAGTAAGGCGCACCCGGCAGGGCTTACGGGTTTAAACTAAACAACCAACGATTGGTTATGGCTCAATTTGGTTGATCGCAGAGGAACTATGGTAGGAGTGAGCTCGGCAATTGCTCCTGCATTGCTCTAATGAGCTACATCCATGTAGCAATCCAGCTCACGATTAATTGGCGCAGCCAATTTGAATTTGATTGGTCTAGGACCAATATCGCGAGCTGGAGCTCGCTCCTACCAAGGGTTGCGGCAGTTTTTAATCTATTGGGTTAAAATCTGTATGATTTAAACCCGTATGCCTTAGCGCACCCGGCGAAATATTGCGGCGAGTGATTTGCCTACAGGGACGTAGGTAAGGCGCTGTGCAGGAGCAAAACAGCGTTTATCCGAAATGTCGTACCACCCGTATCTTTTCCTTTTTTAAAATCAATCCTTACCAAAATGACCAAGGGATCTATGTCCTTCAAGCGCTTTTTCGATACCTTCAACAATGCTAAAAAAGGCATCGTCTTGGTCGGCCCATTTAGTGACTGGCAAACCCCTATCTGGCAGCCCCAGTAAAAATGAGAAAGGTAAATCGTTCCACAGACACTTTCGCAGAATAATGGGGATAACTTTGGCTTCGCCCCGCTTGTGGCGTTCAAGCGCAACATCCAACTCTTTAACGAAACAATACTCTGATGCAATAAAGTCAGGGCTGATGAGTAGTAAAATCATATCGATACAAACAACACCCATTCGCTT
Source organism: Algicola sp. (assembly GCA_013216025.1). Classification (GTDB taxonomy): domain Bacteria; phylum Pseudomonadota; class Gammaproteobacteria; order Enterobacterales; family Alteromonadaceae; genus JABSOG01. Next base: position 7,755 of record JABSOG010000313.1, read on the forward strand.
GCAGGACAAGGTAATTTGCAAGTGATGCCGCTACATAGCTTCAAAGGCGAATCAACCGCACTGGTACATTGGCCCGCAGGTGAGCATTTTCAACTACATTATCATGCCGGAGGCGAAGAAATTTATGTTATTCGCGGTGAGTTTATTGATGAACATGGTAGATATCCGGCAGGTAGCTGGATCAGAAACCCACACATGAGTAAACACGATCGTTATGTTGAACAAGATACAGTGATTTTTGTAAAAGTAGACCATTTGTCTTCATAATGGCACATAGCATAATCAGTAATGAAAAGAAATATGTCCTGTAGTCGAACCTTAACCTGTATAAACCAATTTAAGGAAAAGTCGTCATGAATAAAACTGGCTCTTTTTGCTAATTGGCGTTATTGTATTACAAATGTAATGCATCGAGATAACTCCTATGAAAACAGCCACCATTCCAGCCACCAGAGTCAACCCTGCGCTAAGGCAAGCCGTCGAAGACAATTTACAAGAAGGCGAGACGCTATCTAACTTTTTGGTTGAATCTCTACAACTCAATTTAAACCGACGTAAAGCCGAACAAGCTTTTTTAGCTAAAGGTATGGCATCTCGTGAGCAAGCCCGCAGCACAGGTGAATATGTCTCGTCTGATGAAGTCCTCGACGGCTTGAAGCAAAAGTTGGCCGCAGCAAAACAAAAAGCCGGGTAAGCGCAATGAGTTTTCAAGTCAGGTATACCAAAGATGCCCGAGACGACGTAGAACGATTGTTTGATTTTTTGCTTGGGGTTGACTTAGCAATTGCAGAGCGAGCAATTGAAGCTATAGAAAAAGCCATGCTTATCTTACAAGACTTTCCATTTACCTGTCGTAAGGCACAAGCTGACAATGCTTTTATCCGTGAGCTAATCATCCCCTTTGGCAAAAGAGGCTACGTTGCACTGTTTGAAATTGAAGACAAGCAAACAGTGACTATACTGGCTGTGAGGCATCAAAGAGAAGATGATTATATATGACGATATCCATCAAAAACAATCACTTAGCTGTCACCCCTCCCATATTACACATTATTCAAGGCAAATTATGGTGAGCTTACAAATGGATAGCTCAACTTTTGCAAATTGAGCGGGGATAATGACCTCACCCAAGCAAAAGGAGCAAAA
>JABSOG010000314.1:0-2821 GCA_013216025.1 Algicola sp.
CGGTAAAGATGTTGTAGGGTCCGACATGCGCACCATTGTTAACTGTTTTACGGGAGCAAAAGATGGCGACATTTTTAATCACATTCGCAATTTTTTTGATTGTCACTACGGCCATGTCCGTGGGTTATATCTTTCAAAAGAAAAGCATTGCTGGCAGTTGTGGCGGGTTAGGTGCCATTGGCATCGAAAAAGCCTGTGACTGCCCAGAGCCGTGTGACAAACGCCGTCGTCGTGAGGCCAAGGCAGAGCGAGCCCAAAAGGTCGCTGCCTGGAAAGAGAGTCAAATCTTGTAAGGTTTGGTTTTATCCGATATCCCTATACAAAACTGCCCCTTTTACATCCTTGTAGGGCCAGCATAAGTATATCCCTATACAAAACTGTCCCTTTTACATCCTTGTAGGGTCAGCATAAGTATATCCCTATACAAAACCCGGCCTTTGCCGGGTTTTTTATTGCCTGGATTACGGTATTCCATCAACCCACCGGCGAAAACGCCAGCCCCAGCCCAAAAGCAAACGCAATTGCACAGACCAATACATTGGCTAATAGTAGCAGCGCAGTGCCGACAGACACCTCAAACTTTTCGCCTAACGTGTAACACAAAGGAAACAGCACAACGGCGTATAAAGAAGGCATGAGTGTGACGGCAATAGAAGGCGCAACGTGAATTATCTTATACTCACCAGAATGACTCAGCAAAGAAATCATCGCCAAAAAAGTGCCTATCAAACCCGCCATAAGCGCAGCGTTGCTGATGGTATAAAGTACCGCTTCATTGTTGTGTTTATGGCCAATTTGAGGGAACCCTTTAAAACCGTGACGCCCGATGACGGCCCCGGCCGCGACAACGGTAACCAATAGCAGTGATGGCACGTCGAAATACATTGAACTGTCGCCAACTAGGTTCATTAGCAACCCAATAATAACTAGACTGATTAAAACGCCTAAAATTCTCATATTGAATCCTTATTTATTTCAACACTTTACTTCATGTACATCGCAATGATAAATCCGGCGATATAAAATAATCCGCTGACCAACAGGGTTGCTATCAACAATATGGCTGAGCTGGCAGGAATTTTTGCGTTGGCATTGAAGGCATAACACACCACAAAAATGATCACGGCATAAAGCGTGCTGAGCATCGACACCGCCAGCGCAGGGCCAATATCCTTTGGTGAACCCAAGTTGGACAGCAAGGCTACGGTAGCGACCAGACTGGCGACTATGGCGGCCAATAACGCGGTGTTGACCAACGTATCGATAGGCCCCTGATTGTTTTGACCGTCAAACAGCTGCTTAACAGCGCCAAATCCGTGACGGGCGATTAATCCCCCCAGTGATATACCAAATACCATGATGACTGATGGCACATCGACAAAGGCCTTAAGGTCGACCCCCAGTGCCATAGCCATGCCAATGGAGATGATTATTAGGGCAAAACCAACGATTTGATTCATATTGTTATCCGTTTGATAAAGTTGCAGTAAATCATGAGTATAGCCTTCGGTGATACTATATGATTAATCTCAGACTAATATATCAAAAACAAGAGAATGCCATGAGCCAAGCGAACCCTGAAGACCCGGTAAAACGTCAACTCGACGCCTACAATGCCAAAGATATTGAGTTATTTGACGACCATGGATGGTCTAATATCGTGGGTTCAAGGATGAACAGGAGCGATGCAGAGCAATTTAGTGAAAACGTTCGGGTTTATCGTCCACCAAATGGCGAGCCAGTAACTCAAGGTAAGACCGACTTTAAGCTTGTTTACACTAAAAGGTTTGAATCGCCGGGTTTACACGCCCAAATTCTCAATCGAACGATTGTTGGCAACAAGGTTATTGATCATGAAAAGGTGGTGGGCATTGCAGAAGAACCCGTTGAAGTGGCGGTGGTTTATGAGGTGATTGATGGGCTGATTCATAATGTTTGGTTCTTTGCTGGTCAGTAATTGGCGTGAAACCAATTTTAATCTAAGGATAAAAACCAATGGTGAGATATCTATTATGGCTGATGATGGCCGTATCATTTTATACCCAAGCATGTGGCGATGAGAGCAAAGGGCCAAAACTCAATCCTTTTGCCCTTATCAACCAAGAGTTTGCTAGGGATGGTCTTCAGAATTTTGAGATTTACGTGGCACAAAAACACAAGGGATACTATTTGACTTACTTTGAAATTAAGCTGCCCGGCACATTGTCGGTTGGTGCTGTTTTCTCTGAAGGTTTTGGCTACGAAGGTTATTACAGCGCACCTGTGTTGCTCAATGAGCGGTCAGTAAAGCAATTGGAAATAATACTGCACTACAGCACAACGGCGGATAAAAAGGGGATGGTTATGTGTGGTAACAGCGTTGATTTGTCGTTGAGAGATTTACTTGATGCAAAGCGACCTAAGTGGGTGGAACCACTACCGCCACCAGCGCCTGAGTCTGAGTCGCAGAGCAATTAACCTGACAGTACAGAGGTTACGAAGTTCACCCTCAAGGTAGTCTGTTCGGTTATCGACCGTTTGGTTGTGATTATTGAAGATGTCTTGAATATAGGGTGGGATTAGTCTCCCAAGACTAATCAATAGTTATCTAAAAGACAATGCTTTTTGTGTGTCATCCAAGATTGAGCTGGGATATCAGCTGCCGGGCGATGCAGCCCGGATTGACGCACGTATAAAGTCGTCCTCCTGGGCAATGTGCACCTGCATTGCTCTACCACCAACATCCATGTCGGCGTGCACAGCGCATTACCTACTTCCATGTAGGTAAATCCTCCGCATACGCCGGGTTTAACTTCTCAAGACGGTATCCAATACCTTAACT
>JABSOG010000314.1:2831-8808 GCA_013216025.1 Algicola sp.
ACTTCTCAAAAGCATAAGTCGGCAAGCTGATGCGTTTGGGTGCGCCCTCACCACTAGCATAGAGCATATCCCAATTGACTTTGTTACCTTTAAGCCAAGTTTTGGCCATGCCTTGTGACATCGTCTCGTCGCCAAAGTCAGTCATTTTTTGTTCGTCAACATAAGCTGCCAACTGTTCGATAAGCTCCGGCACGTTTTGAACACTGAAAACCACTTTTTCGGCCATCGACTCTCTGCCCACTTGCAGGGTGTAAGCGATATTTTTCAAGTCGCAGTCGGCAGTGTTATTGAAGTCAGTGTTTTTGAGATAGTTCAGCAGGTTTTGTGCCGCCCCCAACAATTGACTCGGCCCTTTGGCAGACAACACAATGATAAACGGCTCATCTGAATCTGGTGTTTCATCGGCTTTATCTTTTGCCACATACTCTTCAAGCAAAATATGCGCGTTACTGCCACCAAAACCATACGAACTAATGCCTGCTCGCAGCGGTGTTGGGGCGGTTTCACTGTTCCATGGCCTAGTTTTATCAACCACATAAAAAGGGCTGTTTTTTAATTTAATCAACGAATTAAGCGTTTTAAAATTGACCGTAGCAGGCAAGGTTTTGTGCTGCATTGACGCTATCACTTTCATCAACCCGGCAAGGCCTGATGCGCCTTCGAGGTGACCGATATTAGATTTCACCGAACCCAAACCACAGCTGTTTTCTTGGGGCCTGATAAAATCTTCGTCGTTGAGTCGTTCAAAAGCACTTTTGAGACCATGCACTTCAATTGCATCGCCCATTGGGGTGCCGGGGCCATGGGCTTCAATGTAGCTGACGGTATCGGCTGACACTTTGGCCTTGCGATAAATGTCAGCGATTAAATCGGCATGGGCTTTGGGGTTGGTGACGCCAATGGCGTTGGTTCTGCCGCCGTGGTTGGTGCCAATCCCGCGGATAATCGCGTAAATGTGGTCGCCGGCTTGCTCGGCTTTGGCCAATGATTTGACCATCACCACGCCGCCGCCTTCGCCGCGAACATAACCATCGGCACTTTCATCAAACGATTTGCAACGACCGTCTTTAGACAACATGCCGCGCTTGGAGTAGGCGATGAATCGTTTTGGCGACCAACAAAAGTTGAATCCTCCGGCCAACGCCTGATCGCATTCTCCATATTCAATCGCCCTAACGGCCTGATGCAGTGCGATAGACGACCCGGTACAGGCAGAGTTGACGGTAAAACTCGGCCCCCTAAAATCAAAGAAGTATGAAAGCCGGTTAGACAGCATTGAATCGCAGGTGCCAGTGGGAATAAAAGGACTCATTTCAGCCACATAGCGCTCAACCAATTCGGCGTAATCGGCGTTAAAAGTCGACATAAACACCCCGGTTTTACTGCCCTCTAGGCTACTCGCCTTATAACCGGCATCTTCGATGGCGCTCCACGCCATTTCCATCCCAATGCGCTGTTGGGGGTCCATAAAATTGGCTTCTGGCGTTTCAATGCCAAAAAACGGTGCGTCAAAGCAATCAACATCGTCGAGAAAACCGCCCCAAATGCTGTTGGTTTTGTTCACCTGTTTACGGGGGTCGCCATAAAACTCATCTTTGTCCCAGCGCGCAGCGGGCACTTCGGTGATCAGCGACTCTTCATCCACCAAATGCTGCCAAAATTCAGCCAAAGTACCAGACTTTGGAAATCGCAAACTCAAACCCACAATGGCAACCACATTTTCTTTTTGCTCTGTGTTCATCATGCCGCCCCTTGCCTGAAGTCTTCTGCTCTGATCAAAATCGCGTCGATGTCTCGTGCGGTTTTGGTGTTAAGGCCTTCTCTTCTAACGTAATTGCGATGCAACAACGCCATTGAAACCAAAAAGATGAAGGTTTGGTTTTCTTTTGAACTGATGTCCTCAGGGTTAGCGTTCATGATCTTATTCAAAAAGGCCCGAGCAAACTTGGTGTTAAGTATCTCGACCTTGCTCAATTCGTTGTCTGACAGCAATAACTCAAGATAGTCGGGTTTGTAATGGATAAAAGCACTGCTGTCTGGCGCCCGATAAGGTTGTTTCTTCTTGCTGAATATCGAGTGAGGCACTTTGTTTTTAAATGCTTGTTTGAGCAGGTGTTTTTCATCAAAACCATCATCAAATTTAAGGTTAACGGCATTAGAAAGCGCAATAACATTGGGGTCGAGAAACGGACAACGGTTTTCGATGCTGTGCGCCATGCTCATACGGTCGCCCTGTGTTGAGAGCAGATAACCCGACAGCAAGGTTTTAAATTCAAGCCACTGAGCCTTTTGCACTGCGCTCAATCCGGCGTAATGGGGGTCTCGCGCTATCATCGCGGTGATCTGTTCGAACGGGTCTTGCGCCTGCTTCATTAATCTGGCCGAAAATCGCCCGTTTTGAAAACGCATTTCGTGAGAAAACAGTCCCGGCATACTCTCAACCGAAGAGCGGTCATAAAGGCCCATTAATTTCGGCAGGTTTTCTTCGCTAAAATGCTTGAGGTACGGGTACATGCCGCCCAGTTTTTGTTTGCGTTCTGCCATTGAGATGTCGTTCCACGAACTGCGCAGCAAAGTCTCTTTGAAAATGTTGTAACCCAAAAAGGCTTCGTCGGCCCCTTCACCGGTGAGGCATACCTTTATTCCCTCGTCTTGCACTACTTTTGATAGTAAATACATCGGCACAAAGGCGGTTCTAAAGCAGGGGATCTCGCCATGAAAAACGGCTTTGGGAAAGTTGTCTACAATATCTTGATTCGATATTCTTATCTTGGAATGTTTGGTGCCAAAAAAATCAGCGGCCTCTTGCTGCTCGGTCGATTCGTCAAACTCTTTGGATTCAAATTCAACCGAAAAAGAGTGCACCTGATGGGGTGACTGCTCGGTCACCAAACTGGTGATTATTGAAGAATCTAACCCGCCACTTAAGTACACACCCACTTCAACATCGCTGCGCATTCGCAGTTTAACGCTGTCGTGCATGACTTCGCGGACTCTGTCTAGCGCATCGGCTTTGGTTTCAACGGGCGCAGCGGCGTGAAAGTCGAGTGCTTCGTAAGTTCTTTTTTCAATGGTATCGCCCTTAACCACCAAGTATTCGCTCATGGGTAATTGTTTAACGTTTTGGTAACCGCTTTGGTCGGGCAGGGGAGTCCACAACGCCAAAACTGAACTTAACTGGGTTGAGTCCATCGAAAAGCTGAAGTTTTCATGGCCCAAAAAGGCTTTCATTTCAGAGGCAAACAACAACTCGCCATTTTGCACGGTGTAAAATAAGGTGCGTTTGCCATAGCGGTCTCTGATCAGATATAGAGTATGTTCTTCGCGGTCATAAATGGCAAAACCATAGGCGCCGTTGAGTTTGGTCAGGCAGGCTTCGCCCCAGTAAACCCACGACTGTAAAACCACCTCGGTGTCGGATGACGTTTGAAAAACCACGCCGTGAGATTCAAGTTCGGCTCTGAGTTCTTTGTAGTTATACACTTCGCCGTTATAGCAAATCCAATAGCGTTGAGTTTGGTCGCTGATCGGTTGCTGCCCAGATTTAAGGTCGATGATACTTAACCGCACGGTGCCCATGGCAATGTGGTCGTCAATATAATAACCCGCCTCGTCAGGCCCGCGATGAATGATATGGCCAAGCATTGATTTGATGGTTTCTGGAAATTTTTCGCTCGGTAAAGAAGAATGATAAAACCCTGCAATTCCACACATACAATGCTCCTTGTTAAAATGATTTGTGATCTAAATGTCTGTCGATAAAAAAGCCAAAGTTGGTTAACAGGTTGCCGTGACCAACCTCAACAAACTCTTTACAGTCGTGGGCAATCAGGTGTTTCATGCCTTTTTCCCATAACACTGGGTGACTGATGTGGCGGCACAGCGATTCTTTGATGCCTTCAACATTGTCTGGCAAGAATAAACCCGTGCAATTGTCGACGACTTCGATTTGTGGCAGTTTGATATCGACATCTTGCAAATACGCTTCAAAAGATTTTTGTGCAGGCTCTAACAAGGCGCAATGCCAGGCACCCTGAATGGGCAGAATGACCGATTTTTTTGGTTGAATCGACGCGATGTTTTCATAAGCTAACTCAATGGCTTTTTTGGTGCCCGACACCGACAGTTGGCCCACACAGTTGAAATTACTGATCTCGATAAAATGGCCCTGCTCACGGAATTGGGCAAGGTAGTCTTCAACCACATTTTGTTTAAGACCAATCACCGCCATCATCGCGCCTTTGTTTTTTTCGAAACACTCATCCATCATTTGCGCTCTTTTGATCAGCACTTGTATCAGCTGTTCAAACGAAATTGACTTTGCCGCGAACAGCGCAGTCCATTGGCCAACGCTGTAACCAGCGTAGTAATGGGCTTTGGCTTCGGTTTCGTCGAGGTAATGGTCGAATAACACGCTGCTGGCAAGCACCGTGAGTATCGAACTGATTTTGTTTTGGTCGATATAGTCGCGATCTTTTTTGTAGAGTTTTTGGTAGAGGTTTTCGCCTAAGTGATCACAAATGGTTTCGTGTCGCTCTTTAAAACCATGTAAATTACTGACCCGGTCGAGCATATTAAAGTCATGCGCACCTTGACCAGGAAACAACAGCGCAATGTTTTGGGGTTCTTTTAGGGCGGCTTCAAGGTAATCGACAATGCTCGAAAACGACACCAGCACGTTGGACATAAAGTCTTCTTCAGAAAACTCGATATGAAACTCTCTTTCGAGAAACTTGATGAGTTTGATATAACCCAAAGAGTCAATGATGCCGAGTTTAAACAGGTCACTGTGGTCGGTGACTTCGTCGTCGAATTCGAATAAAAAGGACTCTTCTAAAAACTGCTTCACTTTTGATATGATCATTTTCACACACTTCCTATATTAAAAAATTAACCACTATCTCCTTGATAAACGATTGAAATCAATCGGTGCATTTGCCTTGTTCAATTATCTTGGAAATATAGAGGCGATGGTATGCAACATTAGAGGTTATAGAACACTGGCTGGGGACAATCAAAGGGGAAGGGTTCCCCGGGTGTGGGTTTCTTTAACCCCAATAACTTGCTAACCTTGACGCCCGACAACCCTCACCTTAAAACACATCATGCTCACTCTTTTTACAATGCTCGTTATTGGTTTCTCGCTGGTTGTAGCGATCATTTTTCTGGTGGTTTATCTGGGATTTTTTAAAAACCTCAACCGCTCGTGGGTTGCCGTCAGTTCGTGCATCGCTTTGCTTGGCACTTTGAGTGGCCTGCAACTTGAGCACTTGGCTTATTTACGGTTTGAACATCAGCCGTTAGAGACACTTTACTACCGCTTTTTGTTGGTTTTGGCTCCGCCTGCATTCTATTTTTTCAGTCATTCGATTTTGTTTAATACCAGCAAATACAGCCCGTGGGCGTTATTGCATTTAACGCCGCTGGGTATAGTGTTTTTTGTGATGCCACAAATCGCCGTGCCGCTGACTTTTTTGCTCGGTAGTGGTTATTGTCTGTGGTTGGTACAGCTGATTTATGCCCTCAAAGCCGACAGAAAACGCTTCGGTATGGAGTTTTTCTTCTTTGGTTTTTTTGCCGTACTGGCGGTGTTGGTGTTGATATTCGGCTTTTCACTTTCTTATATCGACCATGCGTATTTTTATTATTTTTATGCCAATGGTATCGGTTTTTCTTTTATTTTGGTCACTGGCGCGTTGATGGCATTCCCCGACATGTTGAATGACTTGAGCGACCGGGTGACCCGCAGTTATGCCAAATCGACGTTAACTAACGTTAGTGTCTCGGCACAAGTCAGTAAACTTGAACAGTTGATGAGCGAGGCCAAACTCTACCAAAATGAAAGTCTCAATTTGCAGATGTTGGCGAGCGCGCTCGATTTAACTGGTCATCAGTTGTCTGAGTTAATTAACACCGAATATGGTGTTAACTTTTCGCGCTATATTCGTGAGCGTCGCGTTGATGCGGCCAAAGTGTT
>JABSOG010000315.1 GCA_013216025.1 Algicola sp.
AGTCCGATAATGCCGTTAAGCGGGGTGCGCAATTCATGCGAGGTATTGGCCAAAAACTCGTCTTTGAGTTTGTCTGCCCGGGTCAGGCGCAGATTGATGGCCTCTTGTGCCCTGATTTTATTGCGCTGTTGATGGATAAAGGCAACTACTAGGCAAATCAATAACAGGGTATAAAATGCATAAGCCCACCAAGATAACCAGGGGGGCGGTTTTACGGTAATTTTCAACGATTTGCCCTGTTCATTCCAAACACCGTGATTGTTGCTGGCAGTGATATGCAAAATGTAATCACCCGCTGCCAGATTGGTATAGGTCGCCCAGCGTTTATTGGCGTTGGTGGCAATCGGGTTTTTATCTTGGCCCTTGAGTTGATAGCGGTATTGGTTTTTGGCCGGATTGGAAAAATGCAATGCTGCGAATTCAAACGATACCAGGTTTTGGTGGTGGGTCAGGGTTAAGTGTGTCATGGCGTCGATGGCTTTGGGCAGGTAAAAAGCACTGGTGTCGTCAGTTGCCGTTTCTTGAATTGCTACCGATTGATTGAATATAAGCAAGTCGGTCAACACCACGGGCGGGGGCGTCAGGTCAACTTTGATGTTGTCGGCATAAAAGCGGTTAAAGCCGTTAATGCCACCAAAAATCAACTCGCCATCGTCACTTTTGTAAAAAGCCCCCTGATTGAATTCATTGCTTTGCAGGCCATCATTAACGTCAAAATTGGTGAAGCTTTTGCGCTGTGGGTCAAACCGCGAAAGGCCTTGGTTGGTGCTGAGCCATAAATATCCGTGATTGTCTTCGAGGATGCCGTAAACCACATCGTTAGCCAGACCATGTTTCTCGCGGTAGTGAGTGAAGCGGTTATTTTGCTGATCAAAGCGGTTCAGCCCGCCTTCGGTGCCAATCCACAGTGTTCCGTGGCTGTCGACAAGCATACTCAACACCACATGATCGCTTAAACCAAAGGGTTGGGATGGTAGATTAAAGTATGAAACAAAACCTGAAGACTGGCCATCAAACCGGTTTAACCCGGTATAAGTGCCCACCCAAAGATTGCCGTCGGTGTCTTCGACCATGCTGGTGACCACTGTATTACTCAAACTGTGGGGGTCTGATTCGAGGGGGGTGAAGCGTTGGAAATCACCTGTGTCGGGCCGGTATCGGTTGAGTCCGCCAAAAGTGCCGACCCACAGTGTTCCTTTGCTGTCTTCAAAGATGGCATTGACCCGGTTGTTGCTCAGGCTTTGCGCTTGTGAAGGGTGGTGTTTAAAGTGGCTGAAATCCGAGGTGTCGGGATGGAACCGGTTAAGCCCGCCGCCTGATGTGCCAATCCACAAAGTGTCGTTATTGTCTTGATGAATAGCCCGGATATTGTTGTTACTTAAGCTGCGGGCGTCAGAGGGAGAGTGTTTGAATGACGCAAAACCCGGGCTTGCGCTATCATTGTCATCCAGCCACGCCAGCCCCTCATCAGTGCCAACCCAAAATACCCCCTCGCGGTCCGTTAAAAAGGCGCTCACATCACTGTCACCTAAACTGCCCGCAACAGCGGGTTGATGCTTAAAATGTCCGAAGTGTTTTTTGAGGTTGTCCACTTTGCTTAATCCGCCACCGTGAGTGCCCAGCCACAGGGTATTTTGACGGTCTTCATGGATCACCCACACCTTGTTGCTGCTCAAACTGTGAGGGTCGCTGCTTTGATGGTTGAAATGGGCAAAACCGCGCTTGCCTTGATAGCGGTTCAAGCCGCCGCCGTCTGTGCCAATCCACAGCGTGCCCCGGCTGTCTTCAAGTAAGCTTTTGACTTGATTGTGGCTCAGGCTGGCGGGATTGTTCGGTTGGTGTTCAAAACGTTCGAACTGATGTGTGTTGGGGTCAAAGCGGTTTAATCCATGTTCGGTTGCGACCCAATAATTATCAACGCGATCCTGCACGATGGCATTAATCCGGTTATTACTCAAACTGTGTGGGTTTGTCGGGTCATGTTGATATAGATCAAAGGTTTGTTGGTTGGGGTCAAAGCGATTAAGTCCTTGGTCGGTGCCAATCCAAATGATCCCTTTTTTGTCGGTATACAGGGATCTGATGTTGTCGTTGGCAATGCTTTGGGGGTCATCCTCATTATGACGATAATGGCTGAATTTGTTGGTCGTGGCATCGAACCTGTTCAGTCCACCGCCCATGGTGGCAATCCACAAAAAACCGCGCTTGTCTTGGGTAATCGACCATATGTTGTTGTTGCTTAAGCTGTCAGGGTCAGCCCTGTTGTGCTTGAAATGGACAAAGCGCTCGGTATCGGGTTCATAGCGGTTGAGTCCGCCATCATAGGTGCCAATCCACAAAACGTCTTTGCTGTCGACAAAAAGCGTTTGGATGGTGTTATTGGACAGTGAACCGGGGTCTTGCGGATCGTGACGAAAAACCTTGAAGGTATAACCGTCGTAGCGGTTTAATCCGTCTTGAGTGGCAAACCACATAAAACCTTGGTTGTCTTGGGTTATTGCCTGAATGGTATTTTGCGATAATCCCTGTTCAATCGACAAACGATCAAAGCGGGTGACAGGATTGGTGGCGCGGGCAATAAAGGGCAGCAGTAAAATCAACAGCACAGCCGCTTTTATGATTGTGCTCAAGGACTTCGGGAGCATTAATTGTTTCGTTTTATATGATGACTGGCCTTAAGCATAGACCATAATCAAGCGCAGATAACGAAGGTACAAACAGCACCCGTAATTTGCCATACAGGCACGCCTTTAGCCATGCCTGTATGGGTTATTGCACTTTATATTGCATTATCTATTGCAAAACAGCTTGCAGTGTCACGTTTGAGAACGCCCTGTAAGCCCTGATACCTACGTGCCAAGTGCCGACTTGAGGGTTGGTAAAAGTGCAAGTTTCGTTATTGCCAGATTTATAGGGTCGGCAATCATGGTTGTCGCGGTCAGGTTGTTGATTGAGACGCACATGTAAATCGCCGTCACCGCTTCCGCCTGATGTTTCGACAGTTAAACTGTTGCTGCCTGAGGGCACATCCAGTGAATAGTGGACCCAGTCACCTTGGGCTGCCGACAAATTTTCTTCAAAGATTGCGCCTGCGCCCGGCGGTGGCGCAGTATTTTCCTCAAAACTACCCTGCAAAGATAGGTTGTCATAGCCAGAATAGGCGTGCAGCAATATATGGTAAGTACCAGCTTGGGGTGATGTAAAGCTGCAACTTTCATCGCTGTTTGATGATGCTGAGCGACAGTCATAACTTGACGTTGTCGGTTGCGAACCAAAAGAGACGAACAAGTCAGCATCTGGGGAGCCGTCTTGGGTGTCAATCACCAGGTTTTTGCTGTTCTCGGGCACTTCAAAGGTGTAATAGGTTAAATCATCTTTACTGGCCATAAGGTTCGGCAATGGTGTGCCATTGGTCAACTCGGTTGTTGTTGGCGGCGGTGGCGGCGTAACAACGCCATCGAAGTTGATGTTGAGCAAGCGGTTGGGAGAACCGTTTAGATAGCTGACTTTACCGGTTGTTGCATGGCCCAGAATGGCATTGGTCACTTCACTTACTGAGGCTTGCGGGTTTTCTTCAAGGTAGAGCGCGACGGCACCTGCAACATGAGGCGAGGCCATAGACGTGCCATCGAGTGATTTGCTGCCACCGTTGACCCAGGCCGATTTGATGCTTGACCCCGGAGCAAAGATATCGACACAACTGCCATAATTGGAAAAGCTGGAACGATAGTCGCCGCTGGTGGTTGACGCAACTGTGATAGCCGAAGGGGTACGCGCTGGAGATTCGTTACAAGCGTTGCTGCCATCATTGCCCGCAGCGGTAACAAAGGTAATATTTTGCGCTGCAGAAGTATTTTCTATTGCTTGGTCAATCGCTGAAGAACCGCCGCCAATGCTCATGTTGGCGACCGCCGGGTATTCGACATTTTCAGCCAGCCAGTCAATGACGGCAACCACGCCGGAATTGGCGCCACTGCCATCACAGCCCAAAACTCGCAATGGGTGCAGGATTGCCTCTTTGGCTACGCCATAATTTGTGCCTGCCACTGTGCCTGATACATGGGTACCGTGCCCACTACAGTCGGTTGTGCCGTTACCATCGTTGATTACGCTGTAACCCTGACCAATGCGGCCTGTGAATTCACTGTGGGTTTCGAGTATGCCACCATCGATAACGTAGACGTGAACGCCTGCACCGGTGGCATTGTAACTGTAGCTGTCGTCAAGCGGTCGGTCGGCCTGATCGATTCTGTCCAACCCCCACGAAGGTGGATTATATTGGGTAGTCGCTGCGTAAACCTTGGTGTCTTGCTCAATGTAGGCAACACGAGGGTCGGCTTGCAGTATGGCCAGTGCCTGTTTATTGAGATCTTTTACCACAAAACCACTTAATGCTGTGTAAAATGTTTGGTTCAAATCACCGCCGACCATTGCGACCAGTTCGCTGGTAAGGGATTTGATATGTCGCCGTTGTAAGGCTTGCTTGCCCGCTGCCAGCTGTGAAAGTGGCTGTTCTTTTAACACCACTATGTACTGGCCTGGGATCGCTCTGCCTTTGTTTTTGAGTGGCTTGATTGTTGTCATTGTTGTTGGTACCAGCGCCATGCCTTGTGGGTGACCAATCAGTGGTGTGCTGTGTTGCAGGGCATAACTGTTGTTTGTTGCCAGCAGCCCTGCAGCCAGTATTAGTCCTGAGCTTAGTTTTATTGTCGTTGATTTTGTTTTCATTTTTTCCAGCTTCTTGGTGATTGGTTTTGCTTTAAGTGCAACCAACATACAGGCTGAAATTCCCTCAACACAGCGGATTTAGGGGATTTTTAGGATAATATTAGGTGTTTGCCGCCTATTTAAATACCTGTCCATCGACAGTAAAGGAATGGGAGCAAGGTGGTAAAAGGCCCAGAGGTACCTCCCTTAAGTTGCTTAATTGAGTCTCTCATAAAGGTCTGTCTTTTTTTGTTTTGTCTATACCTGCACCTGTGCGGCCCGGTTGTTTGTGCGGGCTTTGTTCAAATTTATTGATAAGCTGCTTGCAGTAGTCTGGCGACAGGGCGTTTTTGAATCCTTGTAGGAACGAGCTCCAGCTCGTGATTAAATGGCGCAGCCATTTCAAATATGATTGGTCTGCGACCAATATCGCGAGCTGGAGCTCGTTCCTACCACAAGAATCGCGGGCTGGTGCCCGCGCCTTCTGTCTATCAGTTAAAACGAACGATATTTACCGCGCAGGGTTACGCCGCTGTATGAGGCTGCACCCTTGATCAGAATATACCAATCGCCGCCAACATCATTGCCCCACAAACGGATAGTTTCAGTGGCGTCACTGGTTGTCGATTTCTCGTCATAGTCGGTTGTTGTTGGAATACGCCCTTGAGCGACATAAAGGTCCGCATTGCCTGTGCCGTCATACAATTTAATCGACGGTAAAAACGCGCCATCGTCTACATTGAGGACATACAACAATTCGCTACCTGCAACACCACTTAAGCCAGTCACTTCAACGCCGTTGCTCAATTGAATCGGGCCTTGAGGCTCTGACAATTCAAGGGTTGCAGATTTTTGCGAGCTTAATCCTTCGCTGTCGGTAACTGTCAGGTTGATGGAGTAGCTGCCGTAATCTGCATAGGTGTGAACGGTTGATTGCTCGCTGGCGCTGTTGCCGTCACCCAAATCCCAGTCGTAGCTGACAATATCGTTATTGGCGTCAGTACTTAAGTCGTTCAAAGTGACCGTCAAACCATCAACTACGTGACTAAAGTCTGCTACTGGGGCAACTGGTGGGGCGGTCACTGTTACAACAGACTCAACATTGTCAGTTAAACCTTCATCGTCGGTTACTGTTAATGTTACCGTGTAATCACCGCTGTTGGCATAACTGTGGTTGGCGTTTTGGCCTGAGGCGCTGTTGCCGTCACCAAAATCCCAGGCGTAGCTGACCACTGTGCCATCGGTATCTGTGGCATTACCTGCAACACTTAACGTTAAATCACTCACACTGTAGCTAAAGTCAGCAACTGGGGCGATACCCGGTTCTTCTACGGTCACCGACAATGACTTGTTGTCGCTTAAACCTGTTGCATCGGTGGTTTGCAATACAATGTTGTAAACACCCTCAGCGCCGTAGGTGTGAACCGGATCTGATGCAGTAGACGTATTGCCGTCACCCAAGTCCCACGCATAAGCGGTGATGTCGTTGTCTGCATCAGAACTTAAGTTGTTGAGGCTGATTTGCAGGCCGTTAAGGCTGTAATTAAAGTCGGCAACCGGCGCGTTGGGTTCAACCTCAACACTCAATGCCGCTGCGATGTCAATTAAACCCCAACCTGTGTATTTGTCTTTGCCCGGGTCGCGCAGGTCAACTGCTGTGCTACCCAATACCTGACGGATATCTTCGGTGCTGTAAGCCGGGTATTTTGCTTTGATCAAAGCCACTGCCGCAGTCGCATGTGGGGTTGCCATTGAAGTGCCACTCATATAACCGTAGTCAGATACAGCCACGTCAATCGTCAGCGTTGGCAGTGATTGCGTTAATTCCAGACCTAAGCTGTTTGGGATCACAACTGACGGCACGTTTTGACCGGTACCACAGGTTTGCGCTGAGTCATCAGGTTGGCAAAATGCCAATGTGTAGTCAAAGGCGTCTTGGGCAGTTGAGTTAATCAATATCATACCAACAGCACCGGCGGCCTTGGCATTGATTGATTTTTCACGCATCGGAATTTCACCACGGTCTACCAACGCCACTTTGCCGGTGACCAAAGAGTTGCCATCTACATCATAAAAGTCCTCTGGGTTGCCCATACCGGGTACCTTAACCGATTGACCTGTGGCTGAGCCTATCGGGCTGCGGTCCAGCGGGTAAGACTCTAGCAAGCTACCGCCTGAGGTCAGCGTAACGCTGAAGCCTTCGCCAACCGGCATGGTCGATTCTATCTGGGTGCCCGGTGCAACAAAGTCCATAGTGCTGTGATAGTTTGAAAACGAGGCTTTGCTGTTGTCTTTACGAATGGCACCAATGGCCAGTGTTTCGGGGTAGGCCGCCGGGTTGCTTAACCACGGGTAAGAATCGTTGCCGGTCGCAGCAACCATAATTAAACCCTGAGCATAAGCGGCTTCAACAGCACCTTGCAGGGTTGTTGAGCTGCCGCCGGTGCCAAGGCTTAAATTAACTACATCCAGACCCATTTCAACTGCTTTTTCTATACCTCGGGCAACGGTGCTGACACTGCCCGATAGGCCATTGAAAACACGGATACTGTACAGCTCTACATTTGGCGCAATACCTTGTACACCAATGGTGTTGTGCACTGCAGCTATGGTACCAGCGATATGGGTGCCGTGGAATTTGCTGTTGCTGCCACCGGCCAAATCGACTTCTTGCACCAATACTCCGGCCAAATCAGGGGTGCTGCCGTCGACACCATTATCTATGATACCAACCTTAACGCCAGTACCGGTTGATTCGGCCCATGCCTGATCGGCTTTGGTGTGGGTAATACCCCATGGGCGTATTTCCTTTTCATCCCAAGATGAACCGTAAAGCTCAACCACATGATTGGGTTCGATGTAGTCAATCGTATCCATGGCTTTTAACAAGCTGATCTGTTTTTTGCTCAAGTTGTCGACTTTCACGGCATTGATCAGTTTAAAGCTGTGCTCAATCGCAATACCGTGGTGCGTCAGCTGCTCTACAAGTGCTTTACGCTGAGCGGCAACTGTGCCTGTTAGTTGCAGTTTGCCATTGACCATGGCACTGAGTTGTTTTTGATTGGTTTTCAGACCGATGATAAAACCTTTTGCCGTTTGCTTTTGTGTTTTGACTGTCGCGGGTTTTATATCGTCAGTGACTACTGCGCTGGCCAGAACTGCGTTTGATTGCATTGTTATTGCTGCTGTGACGGCCAAGCTTAATAGTGATTTTTTGTTCATTTTTTATTATTCCAACATATTATTATTTTGAATAAAGCGAGGTTGAAACCTCGCCTACGTCAGGTTGATTATTGTTAGTTTATGATTATTGCGCAGAAGGAAACGTAATTGACCAGTTATCTAAATACCCTTCAACACCCGATGTACGGTCGTACAAGTACAGTTTCCACGTACCTTCAGAGTCGATATTAGATGCGTCAAACGTCAGCGTTTTCTCAATGCCATCGGCAACGTTACCGGCTTCATAGTTGCTGACGTACCATTTGGTGCCGTCTGGCGCACGCAGTTTGATCAACAGTTGGGCTGCATCATCATGAACGATTTTCACCGATGTAGTGACCAAACCTGAATCACCAGTGCGGTCAACCGCTATGCTGCTCTTAACACCCAACCAGTTGTTATCGTCGATAACCAGCGGTTGTTCGTTTGAGTAGCTGGCACCGCCGCCGGTTGAACCTGCTTCAACTGCAACAACCTGTGAAGTTGCATTAGTTGCACCATCGTCGTCTGTTACTGTTAATGCAACGGTGTAGCTGCCGTCTGCTGTGTAGGTGTGAGAAGGGTTTTGTTCTGTCGAAGTATTGCCATCACCAAAGTCCCAAGCCCAATTGACAACTGAACCGTCACTGTCGGTACTGGTGTCGGTGTAGCTGACCGCCAAACCTTGTGACTGGTAGCTGATACCAGCTGTTGGGGCTACATTTTCTGGTGCAATATCTGTTTGGTAAGCGGCTGACAAGCTCAAACCGCTGTAGTCAGAGTAGGCTCTAACCATCACGTACCAGCGTCCGTCTTGCAGTGATTCAGCATCCACAACAACTTCTTCGTTATTGCCGCCTTTGTATGGGCGGCAATAACGAAGAAGTTG